>JAKCAB010000212.1 GCA_021839785.1 bacterium
CGATCAGCTTCATGCCGGGCCAGACGCCGCCGGAGTCCTGCCAACCGCCGCCGCTGCCGCCAAGCCATTCGCCGAGCAGCGCGCGCGCCAGCACCAACCGCCGCTCCGCTTCCTGCAACGGCCCGGTAAGCGAAGCCGCCTGTCCCGTGGCGCGCATCGCAACCGACACCAGCGCCGCCAACAGATTGGTGGAAACCGCCAGACGAGAACCTTTCGGGATGTCGTTCACACGGCTAACAATTTCCAGGCCGCGGCCCGGACCGCACATTCGGGCCAACAACTCCGCCAGACTCTGGCCGCTGCCTTCGATGCCGGGCGGCACCAAACCGCTGGCAATCACTGCCGCCTTCAGCAGACCCAGATAGTCTTTCGCGAAATCGAAGACTTCGCTCAGCGTCGTAATGTCGGCCGTGCAGCGCAAATCCACGCTCGTGAGGCGCAGCACCGGTTCCTCGATCACGCGCAGGTACGCCTCCACTGGGGGCCGCGGCGTGGCATCGCGGCCGTGCACGCCGAGGTCGATCGAGACGTTCAGCACCTTCGCGCCCTCGGGGTAATCCATGCCGAGGAAAAAAATGTCGCTCCAACCGCAGTGCGTCAGGTCCATGCGGACCGGTGTGGATTCGCGGAGAATCGGATATGTGCCGTCGGCTCCCAGGCGCAATAATTCCGGCCGGATGCGCAGGGGTTGGTCGAGCGGATGGCCCATCCGAAACATCCAGCGGTTACCGCGCACGCTGCGCACGCTCCGGCGCACCTGGTCGGCGAGCGTCTGGAAGGCGAGCCGATGGTAAGCCGCCGCCAGCGCGCTTGAAATGCCGTCGCTGGGGCCTTCGGCGGCCTGGACCGCCAGGAACTGGTCAATGGCTTCTTCGAACCGGCGGTTGAGCAAATGTTCGAACCCATGAAAGGGAATCAAGCCATTGCCGCCGGCCCGGCTCTTGCCCGCTGACTCTCCCGGCAAAGTCAGCGGCAGATGAAAACGGTGAATGGCGTACAGGAAAAACAGGGTGCGAACGCGCTCGTACAGATTCTCGCTGCGGCGACGGAAGGCGTCGAGCGCAGCGCATTCCGCCAGGAGTTCGGCGGGCGACAAGCCCGCGCAGGCGGAATCAAGCGAGCGATTGCGAATCGCCAGATCGCTGGCGGTGACGATCGGGAGGAGGCGGCTCATGGCGCGGTGCGAAGGGGTTCGAGGATGGGCAGCCGGACGTTCAACGGGCGCGATTCGCCAGGAGTTCCACGAGGTTGGTCAGGACCTCATCGCGGTCCTTGCCTTCGAGCGCCAGCGCGAGTTGCGCGGTCAGCAGCCCGTATTTGACGCCGATGTCGTACCGGCGCCCGGCGAGTTCGCACGCAAGATAGCGCTCGCGCCGGGCCAACTGCGCCAACGACGGGCTGAGCGGCAACCGTTCAGTTCCTGCGGCGTGCGAAAACGCTTCGGCCAGCAAATCCATGATCGCGGGCCGCAGCACATGCAGCCCGAAGAAACACAAGTACTGGCCGGCCCGCAGCCCCGGAACGATCAGCTTTTGCTCCGCTTCGGTGGGCGTGGGCTTTTCGATCACTTCCGCGATCTCGTACAGCCCTTTGCGTCCGTCCACCAACCGGCCGCCGACCGCGCCGTAATAAGGCAGCTTGCTTTCGTGCGTGGCCTGCACCGCCGAGACGGCCGCCTGTTCCGCCACGGCCACTTCGATCAATTGTTGTGCACAGCGCTCGGACCCGCCGCTCACGTACAGGTGGTCTCCAACCAGCAACAAAAACGGGTCGCCGCCCGTGAACTCGCGGGCGCAGAGCACGGCGTGTCCGTAGCCGCGTGGCTCGGCTTGTTCCACAAAGTGCAGCCGCTTGGCCATCGGCCCGGCTGCAGCCGCAAAGGCCGCTTGGTCGCCCGGAGCCACCACCACACACACCTCGTCGAGGTTCGCCTCGGCCACCTCTTGGAGGAGAATCGCCAACGCGGTCTTCGTCTGCCCGTCCGCGTCCACCACAGTCTGGAGCGGCAAAGTCCGCTGGTTTTGCCCGGCGGCGGTAATGACAGCTTTTGTAATCTTCATGTTTTGTTTCTGCCGGAGGCGATGCTGCCCACCACGGGCAGACACAAGTTTTCCAGAACCGGCGGCTTGTTCTTTGCCGTCCGCCGGTCAAGCTGGGATTCCCAACGCCGCGAAGCTTAGCCCGCGCCCGCGCCCGCTTCAACGCCAACCGGACCAGCCCCAACATTCGGAATGCTGGTGACAATGCGAACCGACCCCCGCCGGCGCAAAACGCGGGCTGGGTTCGACAATGCGGACCGCGACGGCCGGCAATTCCGGTCGCCCACTTGCCTTGCGCGGTTTGCGCCGCAACCGTAAGGGAAACGGCGCATCATGGCAGCCTCCGGCAAATCCACCCCGCGACGATGGCGGCGGCGACTGGTTTACCTCGCCGCGGCGCTGGCGCTGCTCATGGCGGCGCATCCGATCTGGCTGCCGTGGTTGGCGGCGGCGTGGCTGGCCCCGCAAGGCGTCCACTGGCAGGCGGTGGAGCGTCACGGCTGGACCCGGTTCCGGCTGCGCGGCGTCGAAGCCACGATCGGCCCCGTGCACGCCACCACCCGCGAACTGGAGGTGCCGGCGCCGCTGCCGGTGCTTTTCCGTCGTTTTGTGGCGGAAGGCGCGGCTGCCCCGCGAATCGTCGCCACGGGCTGGCGCGTGGATTACCGGACCAACGCGACCGTGACCAACGCCGCGACGGCCGGCCCGCAATCGTTGGCCGAGGCGCTCGATCTAGCCGAAAGCGCCGTTCACGAAAGCCGGCGCTGGGTGGCCGAACTCGAACTCCGCGACGGCGAAGCGCGGTTCGGCGCGGTTACCCTGAAAGTGCCCGCCGCGAATTGGACCAACGACACGCTCCGCCTCACCGGCGGCCTCGCCACGCAGACGCGTCAAATCGCGGCCGAACTGCGCCTGCCCACCAACGCGCCCGTCGATTTGCGCCTGAGCAGTCCCAGCGACGATCTGGATTTGGACCTGCAACTTCGCCCCACCGGCCAGGCCTGGGCTGCCGCCGGCGAACTGCGTTGGCTGTCCAACCGCGTCGCGCTCGAGGCCGGATGGGAAGGCGCCGGCTTTTGGCCGCGGCGGGCGCGGGTCGTCGGCCAAGGACTGCGGTTGCCCGCCCAAGCGCTCGGCACCGACGCGATTACCAACGCCACCGCCGACGTGGAATTTAACTGGGCCGATGGCGCGGGGGACTTGCGCGCGACTGCCACGGCGCAGCCGACTCTGGCTTCGCTGCGCGAGCTGGGGCCGCTCGCGGCGGAGATCGAAGCCCACACCGACGGCACGTCCGCGACGCTCCGACGCCTCCGGCTGCACACAAGGGGAGTCGAGGCCACGCTTGGCGCGCCGGTGAGCGTCGCCTTCGACGGACGGTTGCGGACGCCGGATACCCGTCTCGACCTGAACCTTGATCTCGCGTCGCTCGCGATCGCGGAACTTGCCGGCCAGGTCGCGGGTCAGGTGGACGTTCACGCCGATGCGGACCGCAAGTTGGCACCAGCTTTCAAACTCTCGGGCCAAGACCTGCGCTGGCAAAACCTCAGCGCCTCCACCGCCGCGTTGGCCGGCAGTCTCGTCTGGCCGGAGTTGCGGATCGACCAACTCGATCTGGCTGTGAAGGGAGGCGGTCAATTTCACGCGGCCGGCAGCGTGGACTTGAGCCGCCGTTTCGTGGCGGGGGCGAAATGGGATTTCGCCGGTGCGCTGCCGGCGGCACTGCGGCCGGCGGGCCTCGATTTCGGCAAGGTGCAGAGCCAAGGCGACGTCACTGGCCCGTTCGCCGCCTTGCGTCATCAAGGCAGGCTTGGCCTGGACGACTTGCGCCTGCCCGGCGGCCAGCCGCTGGTGGCGAACCTGGATTGGCGCGGCGAGGCAACCCGCTTCGAGGCCATCACCGCGCGCCTGCAAGCCGGCCGGAGCGCGCTTCGCCTGGCGGGCGCCGCGGCGATTTCGCGGTCGCCCAACTTGACCGTGGACGCGCGGATCGAGCGGCTCGACGCGGTCTGCGCGCAGACCAATCTGTTTCAACTCGCGCGGCCGGTTTCCGTGCATTGGGCGAAACCAGAAACCGGCGACACAAACGCCTTTGCGCTGGGGTTGGGAGCGGCCCGGCTCAGCGGCGCGGCCGGTGAACTCGCGCTGAGCGGCACGCTGCGTTGGCCCGGCACCGGCGCGGTGCAGGTGACGGCCGCCCGCCTGGATCCCGCGCGCTTTCAGGATTTCGTGGCCACGCCGATCCCACCGGGGACGGTGCCGCGATTTCAAGCCCAGGCGACTTGGGCGAACGGACCGGCCGAATTCGCGCTCGCCACCACCGTCGCGGTCCAAATGCCCGACCAGCC
>JAKCAB010000288.1 GCA_021839785.1 bacterium
TTCACAACTGTGTCCGCGCGCGTGATCGATGGTCTGCTGGCGCTCAAGCCGGCGACACCGCCCCGGCTGGTCCTGCTCAGCCCGCTCTGTCACGAACCGGTGACCGGCGAGCCGATGGAACTGATCGCCCACCGCGTGGCCCAGATGTTTGAGTTCGCGGTGGCGTCCTGGATCCTCTCGACCAACCACAACACCGATTTCGTGGACCTCTTCGGCCTGACGCGCCTGAAGGTCAACGCGGCCTTGAAAACGGAAGCGAACGGTGAGTCCAAACCGCGGCTCACCGAGGATGGTTTGCGGCCCACCGCCTACGGCCAACGCTCGCTCACGTTCGCCCTCGACCGCGGCCTGCGGTGGTTTCCCAACAACTGGCGGTTCGGGCTCCTGGCGAACAACCAGTGGCGGGAGGGCGGTTTCGGCCTGAAATTCGAGTCGCATCGCCGATCCGACCACGACCTGCGCGCGGTCTTCACCGAGGAAAGGCTCCCCAGCCCGCCGCTGCCGGTGCCGATTGCCGATCCGGAACAGGAATACGAACCGCACTGCTACATCCAACTACGCGACCTGGTGCCCGGCCGGTATGAATTACGCATGGATGGCCAACACGTGCTGACCGGCACGCACGAAGACTGGGCCCGCTACGAAGTGATCGCCAGCGGACCCTCCTGGGACCAGGCCGAAAAGTTGCGGCAGACGATCGTCGAGAAGAACGCCCGCTGGACGGCGTGGTGGCAGCAGCAGCGCGAACACGGTCCTGGACCACTCGGCGAACCAACGCCGGAAATCCTCGCTTTGGAGAAGGTAATTTCCACGTTGAAGCGGCCGGTCAAACACGCCTACGAGGTCGTCCGTGTCGGCGATGTCGCCCCGACGACGAACCAGCCCCCGCCGACCCCGCACTGATCGCAGCGCGCAGCCACGAAGGCGCGACGGCAAAGGCGGGTGCAGTCCGCCGTCTCGCCAACAGTCTCCTCAGGGCCTTGAAGAAGGCCGCCGGGAATCCCTTCCCGCTTGGGTGGAAGCAACGTTTGCGCACGGCTTCCCCCGGCGGTGATCTGACGCCCGCCGGATCTGCGCGCTGCCCGGCCGGCGTGAGCGGGCCAAGAGCAGTCCTGTGCCCGGCCTTGCAAAACCGGCCCCGCAGGCGTACTGGTCCGCTATCTACCTCCCAACTCTGGTCGAGCCATGAAGCCGGTCTTCAGCATTCCGAAGTCGCCGCGAACCGCGACCGTGGGAACTGGGTTCACCTTGATCGAACTGTTGGTGGTCATCGCCATCATCGCGATCCTGGCGGCGCTGCTGTTGCCGGCGCTGGCCAGCGCCAAGGAAAAGGCGCGGCGCATCAAATGCCTGAGCAACCTGCGTCAGATCACGATCCCTTTCAAAATGGCCGTGGACGATGACTCCGGCCGGCTCGGCTACTATTGGCCTGCCGCGGCCCCTTATCCGTACGGGAACGAAGGCTCAGCCATGCGGGACTGGGGCATCAACCATTGGGGCAAGACCAATGAAGGTTGGATCTGTCCCGCAGCACCCGAGGTGGTGCGGCGGCCAGGGACCACGCCGACGTTCGGCGGGCGGGGGCCCATCTACGCCGGCACGGTCCGCTCGGCTTGGCAAACCTACGCTCCGGGAGGTTGGTCGTGGTGGTGGGATGAGCGGCCTTGGACTGGCCCCCCTCAGCATCGGGCCGGCAGCTATGCCCAGAACAACTGGCTTGGCGGCTGGTGGTGGAGAGCGGCCGGACCTTGGGGCCCGGGGGGACCGGACTATGCTTTCGGGCACGAAGGCGAGATCGACTACCCATCGCAAACGCCGCTCTTCGCAGATGGCGTCACGTTCTGGTGGGTCTGGCCGCGCGCCACGGACCTTCCAGCGGTGAATCTTGAAACCGGCCAAGGCCAGGGTGGCAGTTTTTCTCCTTACGGCATGAACTTGCTGACCATCCCCCGCCACGGGCCGGGCGCCGGTCGGGCCTCCACGAATCATCCGCCACGCACGCCGCTGCCGGGGGCGATCAATGTCTCGTTTTATGACGGCCATGTGGAACTGGTCCGGCTGGAGCGGCTGTGGTCCTTGTACTGGCACAAGAACTACAAGCCGCCGGCCAAACGGCCGGGGTTGAGATGAAACGCGTATAGCGGGTGGGGTCTTTGGAACCGGGATCGTTTGCCGCATCGCGAACTGGCCCCCGAGTGGTTGCCTTAAGCAGGCATTCTCAGCCAAGGAGGATCATCCTTCGCTTTTGAGGTCCAGCCGCGAACTTACCGGTGCAGTGGTAGCAACGCGCCGAGCGTTTGAGGTCGTGCCTTGCTGAGGCACACTGATTCTGCTGCCGGTGGCGGACTTGCTTTACGAACTCTCGCGATGATCGGACCATGAGCCCAAAAGCCGCGAATTCGAAATGAAACCGAATGAACTGCAAGGCAAAGTGGCGTTGGTCACCGGCGCCAGCAAGGGATTGGGCAAAGCAATGGCACTCGCGCTCGCCAAGGCCGGCGCGAAACTGGCTCTCGTCTCGCGCGACGAAAAGCTGCTCGCGGAAACCGCTGCCGCCATCGCCGCGCTCGGCGCCGAAGCCGCGGTGTTCCCGGCCGACGTGTCGGAGGAGGCCCAGGTGCTCGCGCTCGAAAAAGCCGTGGCCGAACGGTTGGGTCGCGTCGCCATCCTCGTCAACAACGCCGGCATCAACCTTCGCAAGGCCATCACCGAATTCACGTTGGAGGAATGGAACCGCGTCCAGGCCACCAACGTCACCAGCGTGTTTTTGATGTGCCGCGCCTTCGTGCCGCACATGCAAGGCCGCGGCTACGGGCGCATTCTCAATCTCACGTCGATCATGAGCCACGTCTCGCTGCCGGGGCGCACGGCCTATGCCACGAGCAAGACGGCGCTGCTCGGCTTCACCAAGTCCCTCGCGCTCGAGCTGGCGCCCGACGCGATCACCGTCAATGGCATCAGCCCGGGGCCGTTTGCCACGGAGATGAACAAGCCCCTCCTGGAAAGCGCGGAACTGTCGCAGTTCTTCCTTTCCCGGATTCCGCTGCACCGTTGGGGCCAGCCGGCGGAAGTGGCCGAGCTGGCCGTTTTTCTCTGTTCGGAGGCGGCCGGCTTTATCACTGGCACGGACATCGTCATCGACGGCGGCTGGACGGCGCAGTGAACGTGGGTGCGCGTGGGGCATTGTCCGGCGGGCCGCCGGATAACACACGCCAGCGGCGTGTGCTCCCCAACTTCGGAGTTCGGGTTCAACTCAGTTCGGTCGCACCGAGCCATCGGCGCTGACCAGAACCTGCTTCGCCCCGGCCGGCAGAGCCAGCGTGAGCCAGCGCCCGCCCGGCCAGCGGACCTGAAGTTTCGTGGCCTCACCGGCGAAGCTCAGCACCTGCGTGGCCGCGTCGAGTGACCAATACCCCGCGCCGCCGTGGACTTCGCGGGCCGGCCCCCAGCGGGTGCCATCGCCGAGCCGGAGCACGACGCCGAAGCCGTCCGGGTTGCCCGGCGGTCCGGCCAATTTCACCCGCAGCCCCGGCTTGGCGCCGGCGTTCCGGTAGAGCCTGGTTGCGGCGCCGTTTTGCGTCACAACCAAGTCCACGCGGCCGTCGTGGTCGAAATCGCCCAGCGCGCACCCGCGTTGTTCGCCATAGACCTTCACGCCGCTGTCCTGACCGGCCACCGCCTTGAACCCGCCGTGGCCGTCGCCGCGCAGACAGAGGCCCCGCCCGGCGTCCAGGCGCGTGTAATCCGGCGTCACGGCAAAGAAGTTCTGGCTGAGGAAAAGGTCTTCGTTGCCGTCGCCGTCCAGGTCTGCCACGCCCACGCCGAACGCGGGCGCCCACTGGGCTTCGCGCGGCAGCGCTTGCGCTTCGAAGTGGTCGCCGCGGTTCAGGAAAACCATCGAGGCCAGCGTGCTCGCTTCGAGCCTGGAGGCGTGCTGCAGACTGTCACCGTAAATCTGTTCCACGCTCGCGGTGCCGTAGGCCTCGAACGTCGGCACGCGCTCCTGGATGAACGGCATCGCCGCCACGACCGCCATGTAGCCGCGGTCGGGGGCGATCGCGTTCAAATCCGGGCTGAAGCTCGCTTCGACCAGTTGCACGGCGCCGCTTTCGTCGAGGTCGCCGAAGTACAGGAGCCGCGGGTGGGCGAGGCTGGCGTTGCGCCAGCGGTGGTTGAGACCCCAGTTCGAGGCGACGATGTCCAGGCGGCCGTCGCCGTCGAAATCGCCGGTGGTTACGCCGTTCCACCAGCCAGTGAGCTGGGCGAGTGGGAGACGTTCACCGTCCAGCAACACCGGCGGATTCCATTCCGTGAAGGTGCCGCCCGCGTTATTGAAGATGCGGATCGGACCCCAATCGCACGCGAGCACCAAC
>JAKCAB010000582.1 GCA_021839785.1 bacterium
CGCCTCGTGTGGCGTCTCTGCAAAGAGTTCCTGTCGTTCATCCGGCAGGAAAAAAAATGGTGGCTGGCGCCGCTGGTGCTCCTGCTCCTGATCATCGCCGCTCTGGTCGTCTTCTCGACCAGTTCCGCTCTGGCGCCCTTTATTTACCCATTCATGTAGTCTCCCTTGCGACCGGAGCCGGAGTATAACCGCCAGGCGGTGCGAGGCGGTTCGCTCACTTCCCGCCTGCCGACGCGCGAAGCTTCTTTTGGATCCGCGCCAGGTTCGTTTGGTTGCGCGCCACCTCGACCGGATCGCCGTAGCGGATGGCGGCTTCGAATTGCTCGCTGGCCGCCAGGAATTCGCCCTTGTCCTCGAGCGCGACACCGAGATTGCCACGCGGATCGGAAGCCGTGGGATCGAGGACAACTGCCCGGCGATAATACCGGATGGCGTCGTCCACCTGGCCCAGAAGCTGGCAACACAAGCCGGCCTGGTACTGCACGTCGGCGCGATTGGTATTCAGTTGCGCGCCGTTAACTGCCAACCGGTGCGCCTCCTGGAGTTTGCCGGCCCAACCCAGGACCTTGGACAGGTTCATCAAGGCGATACCTTGCTTGGCCGGGTCCACGCTGGACTCGACTTTCTGGGTCACTTGGCGGATGACCGCCTCATCCCAGGACGGTTTGGCGAGACCCTCGCGCTCCATCGTTTTCAAAAGTTCGAGTGCCAGCAACCGATGGCTTTCAATCGTCGGATGCACGTGGTCGAGGAAGACGGCGGCGCCCGGAATGCCGTGCTCCGAACGCGCCTCCTGCATCGCCACAAAGTCAATGCACGGCACCTGCCGTTCCGCGGCGACTTCGGCCACGATGCCGGGCATCGGTCCCAGGGCCCGGAGCGGGCAGACATCCTCGTCGCGAGCGCGTTCGAACGCCTGCTTGGCCTCCGCAAACCGCCCGAGCCGGACCAGAATCTGCCCGCGCGCGAAGTGGACCAAGACGTAACGGTCATCGATCTGGACCGCCTGATCCAAGGCGGCCAGCGCGGCCGTGTCCGAACCTTGGGTCAGTGCCTGGCGGGCTTGGTCAAAACACGTCTGCCACCGGCGAAGGTCTTCACTCGACAGCCCGGCGCGATGCTCGCTCTTGAACGGCGAACAATCCCGAAGATTCGTGGCAGGCGTGATGAAAATGACCCCCGCGCCGACCGACCGGGCAATCTCAACCATGCGGGCGAGGTTGAAACGAAAGTGACGCAGCACTTGTTCCCGCAAGGCGTCGTCACGGGTGTAAGCGTTGGGACCGACCGTGTTGTCCAACTTGGTCACCACTTCGCCTTCGAGCACGGTGACCGGCCGGTCGCCGGCGCCAGATGAGTGCTTCAGCGATTCGACGATTTTGCGCACGACCGCCGCGGTCCGGGTCCGGCTGACGAGCGCGCCGGCGCCGCGCACGCTCTCGGGCAGGTCGCGAATCTTGCCATAAGTGCGCTCTTCGAGAAACTCGTTCTGGCCGGAACACACGATGAAAAGGTCCGGCTGGTAGGCGATGAGTTCTTCCATCAACTTCGCCTCCCGGTAGCTCGCGTAACTGATTCCGGCCGCGTTGATCACCTCCCATTTTCGGTCCAGCGCCAGCGCGCGCAGATACTCCCGCAGCCAACCGACGAACGAAGTGGCATCGTCATACGGCCGGCCATAGGCCGTCGAACCGCCCAGCGCGAAAATGCGGAACGTTCCCGGCGCTTTCTTCCGTGGAAATTGCTGGGCATTGAAGAGCCTCAGCTTGTTCGGCGCTGTCACCATCATTTGGGTGCCGTCCGCGGCCGTTTCCTCGACGAACAACGGTATCGACGAAGAAAAGCCGACGTACGGGTCGGCGGAATACAGGGCGGGTTTTACGCCAAAAACGGCCAGCAGCCCTTCCCACGCCGCGAAGGCCAGCATCGTCGCCATGACAGCGAACAGCGCCTTCTTCCACCCTGGGAGGACAACCCGCCGGGCGCTGGGCCGGGTCTCGGCCGGCGGTTCAGCGAAGCGGTGCTTGGACTTCGTTCGCATTGGCCAACCTCACTTGGCGCCGGGCTGGAACGTGCCGCGACCGGCCGCGAACCAGCGGGACCGTTCGCGTGGCGGCCCTGCGCGCCTGGAATTCGCGGCTTTCCTACATGTCATTTGTGCATCTCCTCGCTGTAATGGTACTCGCGCCAGGTGAAGAGCGCAGCGGCCAGGCCCGCCAAAACGACCGGCGCCATCGCCAGGACCAGCACGGAGGTGAGCGTGCCTTCGGGCGACCACCCGTACGTGTCCTGGAACGGAGCGAGGTTCGCCAGCAGCGTCCGCAGGTGGCGGTTGATGGACAGGTTGTTGATGTTGGTCGGGATTTGCCCGATGCCCACCTCGACCACCAAACCATAGATCGCGCCCAGCACGAGAAACCGCCGGTGGACCATCCCCATCAAGGCGCTCAAGGCGCCGTAGGCCACTGCCGCCAGCGCCGTCGTTCCCAACAACCACGGCGTCATCGCCAGCGTTTGGGAAACGCCGAGGGCCACTCCAACCGCCAGCAACAGCATGGTGGTGGCGACGCCCAACAGTTCCACCCAGGCGAGTTCGCACAGGAACTTGACCAGGAACAGCCGGGCGCGGCTCAGCGGCCGGGTGGCCAGGAACACGAGCGTATTTGCCTGCAATTCGCCGCGAATCACGTCGCCCAGCACCGCCAGGCAGTAAAGCGGCAGCGCCACTTGGAGAAAGAACACCACCACCCACTGGAAAAACATCGCCGGCTGACCGGTGCGGCCGAACGCCGCCAACCCCGCCAGCACCGGAATGGCCAGGACGGTGGCGAGGAGGATCGGCAGTTGACGCCAAGCCAGGCGGCGGCGCCAAGTCAACAGCCACAGGCCGCTGACCGCCCGGACGAACGTCGGTTGCGCAGATTCGGCGACGGGAACTGGGACGCTGGTGGACATGCCGCTAACGTGGGCCGAGGCGGTTCATGCGGTCACCCTTTCGTAAATCTGCCTGAGCGAGCGGTTCAACCCGCGCACTTCGTACACGCGCACACCGCTGCCCAGCAGCAACTCGAGCCATTGCTGGTAAAAGGCCGGCGGGTTCTTGATCCGAAACGTCACCGTGCCGGCCTGCGGTTGGAGGTCAAAGCCGAGGAGCAGACCGCTGTCGAACAGGCGCCGCGCCAGCCGGTCCGGGGCGTCGCAATGCACTTGCAGTTCCTCCGGCCAATCCTTGAGGTCGGCGCGGATTTCCATCTGGTTGCCCGACGCGATGATCCGGCCCCAGTTGAGAATGAGGATGTCCTGGCAGAGCGATTCCAGCTCCGCAAGGATGTGGCTGGAGATCACGATGCTGGTGCCCGCGGCGGCCCAGTCGCGGAGGATCTGCGCCATCTCCTGCCGGCCCATCGGGTCCAGGCCGTTCATGGGTTCATCCAGGACGAGCAAACCGGGTTTGTGCAAAAGCGCCTGGGCGAGCTTCACCCGTTGCCGCATGCCTTTCGAGTACTGACCCATCCGCCGCCCCCACGCCTCCCGCGGCAGCTTCACCGTTTCGAGCATGGCTTCGCCGCGGCGGAGCGCTCCGGCCGAAGTCAGGCCGGACAGCAGCCCAAGGCCACGCAGCCATTCAAGCGGCCGCAGATCGCCGGGCAAAGCTTCGTGTTCGGGACAATAACCCAGCCGCGCGAGCAGCCGCGGATTGTTCCAGGGTGCTTCGCCAAACACCGTGAGCGCGCCGGAGCTGGGTTGAAGCTGGCCGGTGATGATCTGCATCAACGTGCTCTTGCCGGCGCCGTTCGGCCCTACCAGACCCGTGAGGCCCGGCGCCAACTCGAAGCTGACATTGTTCAGCCCCATCACGATGCCATACCACCGGCTCAGACCGCTGGCCTGGATGACGGGTTCGCCGTTCATTCGGGTTTCACCCTCCAGGCCACCAGGGCGGCGGCGATCGCCAGCATCACGCCCAGACTGATGACCGCGCCCCACACGTCGGGCGACTGGACGGCCGCGAGTGCGCGCGGGTTCGCGCCGTGGAGCAGGTTTCCGATCAAGGGGACGTTCTCCCGGGCCAACTGGAGATCGTCGCCCAGCCGGAAGATCGAGGCGCTAAGCTGGCTCAGGTTGAACGTGGTGCTCAGGTGCTCCAGCCAATGCCGCGGCGTGCTGGCCAACACTTCGCGGGGGGCGTTGCCGATGGAGCTGAACACGCGCCCCACCAGCCAGATCGCCAGCCAGGCCGTGGCCGTGATCTTCTCCCGCGGAGAAATGGCGGAGACCCCCAGCGCCAGACCGCTGAGCACCGCCGCCGCGCCAAGCCCGTAAAGTCCGGGGTGCAGCAAGGCCAGCCGGGAGTGCCAGAAAAAATGCCA
>JAKCAB010000412.1 GCA_021839785.1 bacterium
GAGCGCCGCGCCCAGCAGCGACAACACGACCGCTTCCGTCAGCAACTGACGCACGATCCGCCGGCGCCCCGCGCCGAGGGCCAGGCGTACGGACAGTTCGCCGCGGCGCGCCGTGAGGCGCGCCATCTGCAGGTTTGCGACGTTGACGCAGGCGATCAGGAGCACGAACGACACCGCCCCGAGCACGATCAGCAGCAGCGGGCGCACCGACTTTGTGCCGTACTCCTGCAAGCCGACCGTGCGCGGGAGCGTGCGGACGTTCGACGCGTGCACGCCTTCGGGCGCGAGTGCGCCGGCGGGCGCGATCGACGAGTCGTTCACCAGCGGCGTCAATTCCGCTTCCGCGCGTGCCTGCGTCACGCCTGGCTTCAGGCGGCCCAGCAGCCAGAGAAACGCGTTCCTGCCGGTGTCGCCGGGCCAGCGATTGGGCAGAAAGAGGTCCGCTTCCGGCAGCGCGCCGAGCCGGGGAACCACCGGCCTGAAGCTGAAGTCCGGCGGCAGCACGCCGACCACGGTACGGGGAACGCCGTCGATGGTGATGGACTGTCCGACGATCGCCGGATCGGCCTTGAGCGACGTGCGCCACAGCCGATCGCTGACGATCACAGCGCGATCGTCGTCTGGCGCCCCGGCGCCGGTGAGGAACGCGCGACCGCGCGCGGGAGCCACGCCCAGCGTGGCGAAGAAATTCGGACTCACGTCGAGCGCGGGCAACTGCCGCGGCTCGCCGCGTCCGGTGAGCTGCGCGTCGATCGAGCTGTAGGCCGCGAGATGGTCGAGCGCGGTGACGCGCGGGCGCAGCGCCTCGTACGTCAAGGGCGCCCAGGTCCAGAACGTCTTGATGCCCGTCTCGGTCTGCTGCGCTGACGCGACGATGACGAGGCGATCGGGATGGGGATACGGCAGCGGACGCCAGAGCACGCCGTAGGCGACGGAGAAAATCGCGCTGTTGAGGCCGATCCCGAGCGCGAGCGTGAGCATGGCCACGGCGGTGAAGCCGGGGTTCTTCAGCAACTGGCGGAAAGCGAAACGAAGATCATTCATGGTTCGTGGTTCGTTGTCAGTGGTCCGGGGTCAGTCGTGGTCGCGCGGCGGCACGCGGCGCTTGTCGGCGCTTGGACAGGAAGGTATTTTCCCACCGTGAGCACGATTCAGGAAATCGCAGCGGCCATCCGATCGCTTTCGCCCGAGGAGCGGCGCCAGTTGGCGAAAGATTTGCCAAAGCTGCTGCCCGAACTGGATGGAGACGCCGCCTGGGAGCGGATTATTTGCGACCCGCGCCCGCGCCCGGCACTGACCGCCTTGGTCAATCGGCTCGAGGCTGAGTTCCAACGGAACCCCGAGGCGTTTCCTGAAATCCAGGACAGCGATTTCGAGCGCCCCGCGTGAGCTCCCGGGGCACAGCCGACTTCTGGCGCCTCTACCGGGCGCTGGCCCCGGCGGTAAGGGAAGCGGCACGGGAAGCCCCTCGGCAATTCCTCGAGAATCCAGCGCATCCCGGTCTGCATCTGGAGCGCCTGCGCCACGATCCGCGGACCTGGTCTGTCCGTGTGACGCAGAATCATCGAGCCGTCGCTTATCGGCAGGGCGATTCCTGGCTCTGGTTCTGGATCGGTGACCACCAGGAGTTCGACCGGCGTTTTCCAAAGTGAACCCAGCCACGGCGGTGAAGCCGGGGTTCTTCAGCAGTTGGCGGAAGGCGAATCGGAGGTCGGTCATGGTTCGTTAAAAGAGTGAAAAGGGTGAACGGTTAAAGGGTGGCAATGGCCGGCGCAGTTGCGAGTTCCCGTTTCACGTTTTAACCAATCTCCGATTCATCGGCTCCGCTCACTTGCTTGGAATCCTCGCGGCGGTGAGCGAACCGGGAGCCGGCCCGGAACGCGCCACGCGCAAGCCCGCGCGCTCACAAGGGCGCCTGGGTTTCTTCGACAATCCGGCCGTCGAACAGGTGCACCTGGCGGTCCGCGTGGCGGGCGAAGCGCGGGTCGTGCGTGACCATGCAGATCGTGGCGCCCTCGCGATGCAGCTCGCGCAACAACTCCATCACCGCCTCGCCGTTCTTCGAGTCGAGGTTGCCGGTCGGCTCGTCGGCCAAAAGGATCGACGGCTTGCCGGCGAGCGCGCGCGCCACCGCTACGCGTTGCTGCTGGCCGCCGGAGAGCTGCGACGGATAGTGCTTCATGCGGTGGGCCATGCCGACCTTTTCGAGCGCCTCATTCACGCGTTGCCGGCGCTCGGCCGTGCTCATGCCGCGGTAAGTCAGCGGCAGCTCCACGTTCTCGAACACCGTGAGGTCGCCGATGAGATTGAAACTCTGAAAAATGAAGCCCACCTCGCGATTGCGAATGCGCGCGCGCTCGGCGTGGCCGAGGTTGGCGACGGCCGCGCCGTTCAACGTGTACTGGCCGTCGGTGGGCGTGTCGAGCAGGCCGAGGATCGAGAGCAACGTGGACTTGCCGCAGCCCGAAGGCCCGGCGATGGACACGTATTCGCCCTGGCGAATCTCCAGGTGAATCCCGGCCAGGGCGTGGGTCTCGACTTCGTCGGTGTAGAAGACCTTGGAGATGCTTTCCAGTTTGATGAGGGAGCCGTTGTTCATGAGGTTGTTGAAGGTAAACCGTGATCGGACTCTGGTAGTCGGTCATTCGTCATTGGTCATTTGTCCTTTGCCACCCGGCTGACCGGCGTTCGTTACGGGACCAATGGATTTGAGGAATGCGTTCAGCCGAGGACCCAATTCATCCAGCAGCGGTTTTAGTTGCTGCGTCTGAGCAGAACTGAGGAGTTTGCGGCGATAGGCGCGCCGGAGCCAATGGATCGTCTCGTAGAGGGAGCCGCGAGCCGTCCGGACGAAACGCCGGTTATCCTGGTAGCTCCCGCGGCCGCTGCCTTCAGCGATGTTCGCTCCCACGCTGTCGGCAGAACGAATGACCTGCTTGCCGACCGTGCCTTTGGCAAATGAATCCCATCCGGCTACGATGTTCCACAAGCGGTCTGCCAGTTCCTCCGACAATTTGTACACTCGCAGTCTCTCGAACCCTTTGGTTGCTTTCATGATCGATGTTCTTCGCCGACCATTTGACTCCCAGCCAATGACAAGATGACAAGTGACGAATGACCATTAGCTAATTCAACCTCACCCGGTCGTGCGCGTCCCACTGCGACATGTCGGAGAGGATCACGGTGTCGCCGAGGTTCAGGCCCTGGAGGATTTCGATGGTGTTCACCGAACTGCGCCCCAGCTTGACCGGCACGCGGATCGCCTCGCGGCCGCCGTCCACGAGTTTGAACAGACCCACGGTGCTCTCGGATTGCCCATGCACCGGCCGGCCGACGTAAAGCACGTTTTGCAACAGCTCGAGCTCGATGGTGCCCTCCACGCTCAAATCCGGCCGGGCGCCTTTGGGCAACTCGCCGTCGAGCGCCACGTCCACCGTGACCGTGCCGTTTTGGACCGCCGGGTCGATGCGTGTGACGTGGCCGGGAATCAGGCCGTTGCGGGTGTCGATGACCGCCTTCTGTCCGATGGCGATGTCCTTGGCCTGGGTCTCGACCACCTTCACTTCCGCCTTGAGCTTCGTGGGGTCCGCCACGCGGGCAATGTTCGCGCCCGCCGGGAGTTGCTGACCCACCTGGAGTTGGTCCAGGTCGCCCAACCGTTGCAGCACCCCGTCGATGCCGGCGCGGACTTTCAACTCCGCGAGTTGCTTGCGCTTTAGCGCGAGGATGGCGCGCAGCCGCTCCAGTTCGGCCTCCTGAGCTGCCAATTGCGCCTTATGGCTTTGGTCCAGGATCGCCAGCCGCTTCTGTTCCAGGTCGCATCGCTCCGTGAGTTGCTCGGCCTTGGTCTTCGACCGCATGGCGGTGAGGCGGTCCACGAGTTTGTCGGCGGCGAGCTTGGCGTCGGCCTCGGCGTCGAGCCGGGCGACGCTGCAATCGGCGTTGATTTGTGCGGCTAGCGCGGCTTCGGCCAGGCTTTCGCTTTCGAGCTGGACCTTCAATTTGTTGGACTGCGCCTCCGCGCCCTTGAGTTGCCACTCGGCGTCGAAGGCGGCCTGCTCGACCTCCGGATTCGTGAGTTCCAACAGGATCGTGTCTGCCTTCACCGGCGCGCCGGGCAGGACCAGGATGCGTTCCACGCGGCCGGGCGTGGTGGCCGGGATCCAGTGAATCTCCTCCGGCACGAGCGTCCCGTTGCCGCGCACTTGGCGGGGGATGTCGCCCCGCTTGACGGTGTCGGTCCAAACCTGCGCCTTGTCCACGCTGGGCGCGGCCGGCTTCAAGCGCGAGAGGCCCACCGTGATCGCCCCGAGCGCGATCAGGCCAAGCGCGCTGTACAGGATGCGGCGCCGACGG
>JAKCAB010000011.1 GCA_021839785.1 bacterium
GAGTTGGAAGCTGGTTCGCGCCCGACCGCTCCACCGCTTGCCTGACCTTTCAAGGATGGTCAAATGCCTGACCACCGCCTTGGCAGCGCACATTTTCTTCTCGTGGCCGCGATTCCCAGTGCCTGTCCTTGCAGGCGATCCATTGGCCGTTTACCGTGCGCTTGGACTCTGGAAGGGCGGAGGTTCGCTCCCGGTTTGCCGGGGGAGGAAAGTCCGAACACCGCAGGGCGCGATGCCGCGTAACCCGGCCCGAAGTGGTCCGGGGTACACGCGGGCGGCGTGGTCGCAAGGCCCGCCGACGGATAGTGCCACAGAAAACAGACCGCCGGAGTGACGCGCCGGGCCGCTGGGCAACCAGTCACCGGTCAGTCCGCCGGCAAGGGTGAAAAGGCGGGGTAAGAGCCCACCGCTCGCCGCGCAAGCGTGCGAGGCACGGAAAACCCCATCGGGTGCAAGGCCAAATAGGGGGTCGAGAGCGTGGCCCGCGCCGCGTTCCGCGAAAGCGGAGCAGATCCCGGGTAAGGCCGCTCAGATAAATGAACCTCTCCTCCGCCGCGAGGCGGGGCAGACAGAATTCGGCTTACAGCCCTTCCAGAGTTCCTTCGCTTCGCCGACCGAAGTTGAGGCGAACGAAGCGGTCAGCGCGGCGGAGGCCGGTGGTTTCAACCTGACTTCCTCAGCCTCACGCCTCGCCCGCCGTCCCATCGCACGCGGGCCGGTCAACGCGGACTGTACGTCCGCGGCTACGCGGTTACGCCAGCCCCAAGCCGGAACGAAGCCGAAACTCAGAAACTCAAAAAGGGTCTCCGTTTTCGTAAGTCTCCGTTTTCGGCTTTTTTGAGTTTCGGCTGCCAACCTGAATTCCACCGCAGTCGCTACGGCAGTCGGCGCCACTTACGTGTAGCCTGCGCGGACTAACGTCCGCGGCTACGGGGCTACGGCCAGCCCGGAGCCACTCCGAGCGGCTCTTCGAACGGGCCGCCAAAACTCTCCTCTCGGCGTCGCTCTGTTTTCGTCCGCGGTTCGCCGGCGAAATTCAGGATCAATAGCCGCCCCAATAGCCCAGCTCGCGGAGCGAGGCGAAATCTCTGTCCCGGTCCGCTGTCTTGCGTCCCAAGATGACGTGGTCCAGCACGTCGATCCGCAGCAATTGGCCGGCGCGGATCAGGTCGCGCGTGACCATGATGTCGGCGTCGCTCGGTGTCGGATCGCCGCTGGGGTGGTTGTGGACGAGTACGATGGCGGCGGCGTTGGCGGCGATGGCGGCTTTGAACACCTCGCGCGGGTGGACCAGGATGGCGTCGAGTGTGCCTTGCGAAATCGGCTCCACGCGGATCAAGCGCCGGCGGGTGTTCAGCAAAATGACCTGGAACTGCTCCACCTCGTGGAACCGGCAGTCTTCGCGCAGGTAATTGGCCACCTGCTCCGGCGTCTCGAGTTGCGGCGATTCGCCGTGGATTTCGCGGGCCATGCGTTGGGCCAGCGTGAAGGCCGCCTTGAGCGTGACTGCCTTGTCCCGCCCGATACCCCGCACGGCCGCCAATTCCTCCGGCTTGGCCCGGGCCAGCGCTTCGATGCTGCCGAACTGCTTTAACAACTGCCGCGCGGCGTCGAGCGCCGACACACCCGCCGTGCCGGTCCGCAACAAAATGGCGACCAGTTCATCGGTGCCGAGCGCGTCGGCGCCTTTGGCCAGCAAACGTTCACGGGGGCGATCGCCGGGGGGCAAATCCTTGATCCTGACTGTCTCGGGCATGGCTGCGAGCCTGCCGGAGCTGGGCGGGTTGTTCAAATCCAAAGAAATCCAACCGAGGCCGGCCCGAATCTTGGGCCAAGTGGAGCGCAGCGACGGCGGGTCTGCGATGCGCCGCGCGGCGTTCCCGCGCTTGGCACAAAAAATGTCGCAATTGCGACAAAATTTCGGCTGGCTTCGACCCGGCCGCGCCGCTTCCCCGCCGGATGAAGCTTTTTCGGCGCGGGGGTAGGAATTGGAGCGGCCGAGTATTGCCGCGCCCGCCGGCTGTGCCTAGTTTGCGCGCCGTGCGTAACCTCTCGAATCCCCGCCGTTGGACGATTCTGCTCGCTTCGCTGTTTTTGCTCGCCGGCTTGTCGCAGGCGGACCGCGCCCTCGCCGAAAACCTGGGTGCCGGCCACGCCGCGTGGGCGCCACCGGACTCGTCCGCGCACCGCAAGTACGCCCCAGTCCGTGAGGTGGACATCCGGCACCTCGTGATCGACATCACGCCGGACTTCCAGGCGCGCACCATCGCCGCCACGACGGAAGTGAAGTTCAAGCCCCTCGCCGGCGGACTCCGCGAACTGAAGCTCGATGCCGTGGACTTGCGCGCGTCCGCGGTCACCAGCTCCGAGCCGATTCAGGCGTGGCAAAACACCGACGAACAAGTCATCGTCACGTTCGCCCAGCCGCTTCCGGCGGACCGAGAGGCCACGGTCACCGTCCAGTACACCGCCGAGCCCACTGCGGGCCTGTACTTTCGCACTCCCGAGATGGGTTACCGCAAGGGCGACACGCACCTGTTCACCCAAGGCGAGTCGATCACGGCGCGAAACTGGTTTCCGTGCTTCGACGCGCCGAACGATAAGTTCACCTCCGAAGTCACGTGCCGCGTTCCCGAAGGCATGACCGCCATCGCAAACGGCCGGCTCGCTTCCGAGACCAAAGACGCGGCGACTGGCCGGGTCGCCTTCCATTGGATCCAAGACAAGCCGCACAGCAGCTACCTGATTGCGCTGGCCGCCGGTAATTTCAAGCGACTCGACGACACTTACCGCGAGGTGCCGCTGGCGTTTTACACGCCGCCTTCGGAGTTTGCGTACGCGCAGCGTTCGTTCGCCGGGACGAAGGACATGATGGCCTTTTTCGAGGAGGAGACCGGCACGCCTTATCCTTGGGCCAAGTACGCCCAGGTATGCGTGAACGACTTCGTGGCTGGCGGCATGGAAAACACGTCGCTCACGATCCTCACGGACAACACGCTCTTCCCGCCCGAAACCGAGAACATCCGCAGCAGCGAGGGCCTGGTTTCGCACGAACTGGCCCATCAGTGGTTCGGCGACCTGGTCACCTGCAAGGACTGGACGCACCTCTGGCTCAACGAAGGCTTCGCCAGCCATTACGAGGCGCTGTACGACGGCCACCGGCACGGGCGCGACGCGTTCCTGTACAACTTGTGGCACAAAGCCCAGAGCGTGCTCAATCAGGTCAACGATACCCGGCCCATCGCCTGGCGCGAATTCGACCGGCCCGACGAGCAGTTCAGCTATCTCGCGTACCCGAAAGGCGCGTGGGTTTTGCATATGCTCCGCAGCCAGCTTGGCGAAGACCTGTACCGCCGGTGCATCAAGACTTACCTTGCCCGGCACGCTTACGGCAACGTGGTTACCGAAAACCTCAATGCCATCGTCTCGGAGCTGTCCGGGCGCTCCTTCGACCAGTTCTTCGATCAATGGGTCTATCACGCGCACCACCCCGAGCTGGAAATCGACTATTCCTGGGACGAGCAAACCAAACTGGCGAAGCTCAACGTCAAGCAGGTCCAGTCGCTTAGCGAAAACGTCCTGCTTTTCAACTTCCCCTTGCCGGTCCGTTTCAAAACGAAGGCCGGCGTCGTGGACCGCACGTTGACCGTGAAGGAAAAGGAAGAGGACTTCTACGTAACGTTGCCCGAATCGCCCGAGACCGTGCGAATCGACCCGGACTTCACGGTGCTGGCGAAGATCAAATTCTCGCCGCCGCACGCGATGCTGCTCGCGCAACTCGCCGACGCGAACGACCTGCTGGGCCGCCTGCTTGCCGTGGAAGCGTTGAGCGGCCGCACCGACCAGGAATCGGTCGCGAAGCTCAAGGAAGTCCTGAACGGCGATGCTTGCTATGGCCTGCGGATCGAAGCTGCGAAGGCGCTCCGGGCCAGCCACACGGATGAAGCCCTTGAGGCGCTGCTCGCCTCGACCAATCAGCCCGACGCCCGCGTCCGCAAACAGGTGCGCGAAGACCTCGCTGGCTTTTACCGCGAGACCGCCCTGGCCGCGGCGCGCGCCACCCTTGACACCGAAGACAACCCGGACGTGCTCGTCGAGGCCCTCCAGGCCCTCGGGGCGTACGCCTCCGCCGAGACGCGCGCCACGCTGCTCCGTTTCCTTGCCACGGATTCGTTCCGGAACGTGCTGGCCGATGCCGCCATCGGCGCGATGCGCGCCCAGGACGATCCGGCCTTCGTCCCGCCGTTGCTCGCGGCGCTGCAAAAACGCGAAGCGGCGTTCACCAGCGGCGACTTTGGCCAAGCCCTCGGCACGCTGACGTTTCTCGCGCGGAACGAAGAGAAGAAGGATGCCGT
>JAKCAB010000805.1 GCA_021839785.1 bacterium
GCGCCGGCCACGAATCCACCGCCGCAGCGCGGCTACGTCCGGATCGCGGCCAACAATCGTTACTTCGAGACGACCGAAGGCCAGGCCTTGCCGCTGATCGGCCACTGCGTTTGCTGGCCGGGCAGCCGCGGGACGTACGATTACGACGACTGGTTCGGCGGCATGGCGAGTGCCGGCGAGAACTACACGCGGATTTGGATGGCGCCCTGGGCCTTCGGTATCGAGGCCGAACCGGGCACGCTGCAACACTACCGCCTGGACCGCGCCTGGCAGCTCGACTACGTCCTCCAACTCGCCGAGGCCAAAGGCATCTACGTGGTCCTGTGTTTGGACTATCACGGCATGTTCGAGACCGCGCCGGACTATTGGGGCGGCAACAATTACTGGCCCAAGAACCCGTACAACACGGCCAACGGCGGACCGTGCGCGAACCAGAATGCGTTCTTCACGAGTGGCGAGGCGCAGCGCATTTACGAGCAGCGCCTGCGGTACTTGATCGCCCGTTACGCCTACAGCCCGAACCTGCTGGCCTGGGAATTCTTCAACGAGATCGACAACGTCTATCGCTACCTGCAGCCGGCGGACGTCGCGGCCTGGCACGCCACGGTGGGCGACTGGCTCAAGGCGAACGACCCTTTCCATCACCTCGTCACCACCAGCCTGACGGGGAGCAGCGACCGCGGTGACATTTGGAAGCTGCCGGAAATGGATTTCGCCATGTATCACTCGTACGGGCTGGCCCAGCCGGCGGCGGCGCTACCGGGGATCGTGCTGCGGTTCCTGAACAATTACGGCAAGCCGATGATGATCGGCGAATTCGGCACGGACTGGCGGGGCTGGCGGCGCGAACAGGATCCGTACTTGCGCGGCTGGCGGCAAGGCCTCTGGGCCGGCGCGCTGGGCGGGTCGGTCGGCACTTCCATGTCGTGGTGGTGGGAGAACATCCAGAGCGAGAACCTGTACGGAACCTACCGCGCGGTGAACGATTTTCTCCCCGCCAATGGCTGGGGCGCGGGCATGTGGCAACCGCTCACCTTCAAAACCAACGGCGAGCCGCCGGTGAACGTCGGCGATCCGGTTCCGAACGGCGCACCGTTCAACGTGACCTTGCCGCTGGATGGCAATTGGGGCTCGAAGCTCAAAGGCCAGCTTGCCGTCGCCAGCTCCGACGTCGGCGGCCAGTCCGCGAGCGTGCTCAACAGCTTCGTGCACGGCACGGCCCACTCGGACCTCAAGATTCCGTTCCAACTCGATGCCTGGCTGAGCAACGCCGCCCGCCTGGTGATGCACTTGAACTCGGTTTCCAGTGGCGCGGTGATGGCCATTTATGTGGACGGCAAACAGGTCTTCCGACAAAGCCTGCCCAACAAGGACGGCACTTGGGAGGTCAACAACGAGTACAACGAAGACCTCGCGGTGGACTTGGCGGCTGGCCGGCACTTGATCGAGATTCGCAACGCCGGTGGCGACTGGTTTTACCTGGATTGGGTGCGGCTTGAAAATGTCCTGCCCGCGACGTATGCGAATGGCTGGCGGCCCTCACCGGTCGCGGTCGGCTTGCGCGGCGAACGCGCCACGTTGCTTTACGTCGTCAACCTCGGCGCGAGCTTTCCGGCGAACGCGACCAACGCCGTGATCGCACCTTACCGGGATGAGCCGGTGAGAATTCAAGGTCTGCCCGCCGGGCGTTACCGCGCGGTCTGGAGCGATCCCAAGACCGCCGCCAAGGTCGGTGAAACCAGCGGCACGTCTGACGGCACGGTGCTGACGCTGCCGATGCCGGCGTTCACCGAAGATCTCGCCGGGCGGGTCGAGCGGGTGGGCGACTTCTCGCTGCAGTCGCCACGGGTGGAGGCAGGCGGCCAGTTCGCCGCGTCCTTGCTGGGTGAGCCAGGCCGGAGCTACGTGATCGAAGCGACGGAGGATTTCTCGGATTGGCAACCGCTCAGCGAACTCACCAACGAGTCAGGCTCCATCGTCTTCCACGACCCGACCGCGGGCCGGGACCGGCGCTTCTACCGGTCAAAGCTCGGGAATTGACCGGGAGGACTTCCGGCGCTCCGGCCTCCTGCGTCGGCCAGGCAAAGAGCAAAGCAAAAGCCCCCGCGGCTTACGGAGGCTTTCGATTCGAATTATTCTTATTCGCCTGCCGCTTACTTCTGCTTCGGCGCGGTGGTCAGGGGCCAGTCGTCGGTGCGGAACGGCGAGGCCGGCAGACCGAACTCGCTGAACAGATTCACGACCGGGTAGTCCGCCCACCCAAACCGCACGGCCACCGGTTTGGATACTTGCGGATTGTGGACGACCACCTTGTCTTTGCCGCTGATTTCGGCGTCCGCCCACACGAACTTCAAATCCTCGCCAGCAATGGCAAAACCTTTCAAAGGCCCGTCCTTGGCGACCAATCCTTTTCCGACGTGATCGAACTCGACGGTGACCTTGTCGCCGCTGATCTTGTAAGCCTTGTACGTCGGGCTGAGGCCCGCGAACGGCTCCCCGTAAGCGATGACGCGGGCCGCCAACGCCAGGCGCTCGCCGACGATCGCTTTGTGCGTGGGGTGAATGTCGTCCTTGTCGCCCGCGTCCGTGATGACCGCGATGCCCACGGCGGGCAGGATCTTGGTCGCGCGCACCTGTGCTTCCCGCAACTCGGCCCAATCGCTGTCGCCGGGTTCGGCGGTGATGGCATCGAGCGAGCGCTTGCGGTTTTTGTCCCAAGGCGCGATTTGCACGGCGATGAACGGGAAGTCGCCCTCGGCCCAGTCACGTCGCCAGTTCAGGATCATGTCGGGGTACAGCCGCCGATACTGCCACGCGCGGCCGGCGTTCGATTCGCCCTGATACCAGATGGCGCCGGCAATGGCGTACGGGATCAGCGGGGCGATCATGCCGTTGTACAACTCGGCGGGACGCCACGCTGGCCACGGCTGGCCGCGATCGAATTTCTGCCCGGCCTTTTCCGCGGCTTCCTTGTCCGCCTTCCATTTGGCCAAGGCTGCCTGGTAAGCCTGTTCCTGAGCAGGGTATTTGTCCCAGATGTCGCGGCGGTATTCGGGATCGACGGTAAGCGCGGTCCGGCTCATCCAGACTTCCGCGGGCGAGCCGCCCCAGGAGGTGTGGATCAGGCCCACCGGCACGTTGCGCGTGCGCTCCAGCGCCCGGCCGAAGTAGTACGCCACCGCGGAGAAGTCCGGCACCGTGTCCGGCCCGCATTCCTGCCACTGCGCCTTGACGTCATCGACCGGGTCGATCGACTTGAGTTTCGGGACGGTGAACAGGCGGAGGTGCGGGTTGGCCGAGCTGGCGATGTCGCCGCTCGCCCCGAAGGAGTGCTTGAGCGGAAACTCCATGTTCGACTGGCCGCTGCAAACCCAGACTTCGCCCACCAACACGTTGCGGACGAGGATCAGGTTCTTGCCGCGGACGACCAGCACCGTGGGCGACAGATCGGCCTTGAGCGGCGCCAGGCGGACGGACCACTTGCCGTTCTTGGCCACGGTGCTCACGCGCTGGTCGCGGAATTGAACGGTCACTTGCTCGTTCTCGTCCGCCCAGCCCCAGACCGGCACCGGTAGGTCCTGCTGGATCACCAGGTTGTTGCTGAACAAGCCGGGCAGCCGGACATCGGCGCTCGCAAACGGAAGCCAGGCCAGGCCGGCCAGGGTCACGCCCACGAGGCGGGCAGCCAGGCTGGGAAGAGAGAATCGAGAAACGATGCGCGTTTCCATACCGGTAATCCAACTGACCGGGCCGGCGGAGTCAACGCTGAATCGCGGTCGCCCGGCCGGGTCCGGCGGTTCCCGCGAAGCCTGGGATCGCCGCGGCGCGCCTATTTCTCGCCCCGCTTCAGCGTCTGCTGGGCCACCCAGCGGGTGCGGTAGCGCCGCATCAACTCGTCGCTGGCGAACGCTGGCCGCAACTGCCGGCCGTAAAGTTGATCGTCCATTCCGTGCCACGGCAGCGGGTCCACCTTCCAGCCCAGCTCGACGTGGAAATCCGAGTCCTTGTCCCAGCCGACGGTGTAGAGGAAGAAGTCGCGGACCGTGCCCGGCACTTTGGGTGGCAGTTTGTCGGCCGCGAACTGGAGTGTCAGTTCGTCGCCGCCGTTGAGCAGGGCAAGCGCATTGTCCTCCCGGCTGATCAAATCGCCCACCGGCCCGTAACGGGTACACCAGCCCACCGGGGTGATTGTCCAAGGCGCATTCTGGAACACGCGGTCATAGACGGGCGTGAGCGGAAAAGTCCACGGCAGGTTGGCGAATTCGCTGAAGCCGCGCCAATGCAGGTCGCTCGCGTCGGACGCCAACCGAACGATGCGCGTGTCGCCAGCCATCCGTCGCTCGAAC
>JAKCAB010000407.1:0-2008 GCA_021839785.1 bacterium
CTGGGCGGGCGCGCTGCTGATGTCCGTGCTGGCGGGGGCGGTGACGCTGGAGGAAATCCGCCTCGCGCATCCGGCCAGGCCCGGTCCGCGGGTCGCACAGGCCGACACCTGGCAACTGGGCACCAACGGCGTGATTCGGGCGCATTCGCAGGTGACGTTCGAGCGCTGGCCGGAATCGCGTGACTCGTTCACGTTCGCGTTGCCTTACACCCAGGCGCTGGTGCTCCGGGCGGAAGTGGCGGGGCAGGAAGTGCGGGCGCCGGCGCTGGGCGCAGGTACGTTCGAGGTGGTCTGGCCGGACGCGCTGCCGGAGGCACCGCGCACATTGTCGATCGAGTGGCAGATGCCGTTGACCGCCCTCGACGACGCCGAGCACGGCTACCAAGCGCGCTTGCAGTCGTTGCTGCCGGTGACGGCGTACTCGCTGACACTTCAACTCGACACCGGCTGCGGCTACGAATTCGAGCCGACGCCGGAGAGGCGCGAAACCACACTGTTCTCGCTCGCATCCACAGGCAAGCGGCCCAAGAACGACTTCGGCTCCACCGGCATTGGGCTGGTGCGCCAGAGCACGGCCAATCCCAAGTCGGAATAACCTGGCCCGCGGAGTGCTATTCATCTGGCCGGGGTGCGAAGGCCGAACGAAGGGTTGAAACATGAAGACGATCACCCGAAGACTCAGCCGACGCCGGCGCGGCCTCACTTTGGTGGAGTGCTTCGTCGTGGTGATCGCGTTGGCGGTACTGGCCGCCGTGCTTCTCCCGGGATTTCGGCAGCCGCGAGCGCGGCCTAGTCGGATCATCTGCGCGAACAATCTCAAGCAGGTCGGTCTCGCGTTTCGGGTTTACGCCAGCGACAACCATGATCGCTTTCCAATGTCGGTGCCCGGTGGCGAGTGGCGCGTCGCAGACTGGCAGGTGGAAACGCTGCGTATCTGGTCGTTCTCAAACGAGTTGTCGGCTCTCAAACTCCTCGTTTGCCCTGCCGATTCGCGCGTTGCTGCGAAGGACTCCGCGTCTCTGGCCGTGACGAACATCAGCTATTTCATCGCGCTGGAGGCGGACGAAAGGCATCCGCAGCGCTGGCTTTCCGGCGATCGGAACCTGCGGCTTCGGGCGCAACCCTTGGGGCCGGGCGCGGTCACGTTGACCACCAACCAGATCGTGGGCTGGGCTGCCGGGTTGCACACGGGAACCTACAACCCCACCGGTGCGGGGAACCTGCTGCTGAGCGACGGCTCGGTTCAGGCGCCGCCTTCCCGCCGCCTTCGCGCGTACTTGATGGCCAGCGACGTCGCCACCAACCATCTGCTCATCCCTTGACCGCCGGCCGCTCGCCGAACAGCGCGGTGCCGATCCGCACCAGCGTGGCGCCTTCCTCGACGGCCACCTCGAAATCGCCGGTCATGCCCATGCTTAAATGCGCGAGCGGCGCCCCGAGGATTTGCTCGCACGCGCCCTTCAGTTCCCGCAAGCGGCGGAAGACCGGTCGCGCTTTCTCCGGTTCCGGCGACCACGGAGCCATCGTCATCAGGCCGTGAATCTCCAGCCGGCGCAGCGCGTTCAAAGCCGGCAGGTCGGCGAGCAGCTTTTCCGGCGGATGGCCGAACTTGCTCGCCTCACCGGCGATGTTGACCTCGAGCAGCACGGGCACGTTCTTCGCTACTTTGTCCGCCTGCTTCTGGATTTCCGCCGCGAGCGCGAGGCTGTCCACGCTGTGGATCAGCTCGAAGAAGTGGACCGCGTCGCGGGCTTTGTTGGACTGAAGATGCCCGATCAGGTGCCAGTGCAAACGGCCGGGGCAGAGCGAGATTTTGGCGCGCGCCTCCTGGACCTTGTTCTCGCCGAACAGGGTGAGGCCGAGGTCGGCGGCGGCGCGCACGACTCTGGGCGGCTGGCCTTTGGTGACCGCCACCAGCGTCACCGCGGCGGGATCGCGTCCCGCGCGGGCGCAGGCGGCGGCGATGCGGCTTTGCACGGCTTGTAGGTTGGCGGCCAAATCCATGCGG
>JAKCAB010000407.1:2018-4343 GCA_021839785.1 bacterium
ATGCGGGGACGATAACCACCGTGCCCGACAAGACAAGATCCGGCCGTCGCGAATCGGCGGGGTGCCGGGGTGAGTTGAAGGCGGGTGCGGCTTTTGCCTCGCCAGAGCCAGAAGGGCCCGCTATGGTATGCTTCAACTTATGAAGTTCTGGAGAACTTTTTCAGCCGTGCGTGTCAACGTGGGATTGACCGCAATCTCCGCGGTATTGCTGGCGGCGGAGCCGCCCGGGACACCTCCGCTTCCCCCGTCTCCTCCGGGGTTGCCCACGCAGACGAACCGCGCGATCCGCTCTTCGGCAACGGTGGCAAAGCCCATCCCGCGCCCGGCGATGCCAACGCAGGTGCTGGCCGGCACCAACCGGTACTTCACCGCGACGGTGCCGAGCGGGTTGCCCATATTGCGCCCACCGCCGCTGCTCAGCCGCCCGCCGGAATATCCTTACGCCGTTCCCTCGCCGGATCCCACTTACGTGCCCGGCTTGATGATGTCGTCACCCGCGTACAGAGGCACCGCGGTTCGCCAGATCGCGCCGGTGCGGACCGGGGTTCCTGCGTCGGTGATCCCAGGCAACCTGGGCGTTCCGGCACGCCCGTTCTCTCCGCCGAAGCAGGAAATCGTCCTGGCTTGGGACGGCCTGGTGAAAGAAGTCAGCCTGAAGCCTGGGGAAGCGAGCGCGCTTTTCCACTTCGCGTTCACCAACACCTCCCCGCAGGAGGTGGTGGTGACTGCGGTCCGGACCTCGTGCGGTTGCACCGTGGCCAAAGTGCCGCGGATGCCGTGGCCGATCGCAGCGGGGACGAACGCGACCTTCGACGTCACCGTGGACGTTCGCGGCAAAAGCGGCACGGTGACCAAGACAGTGACGGTCGATACCTCGGCCGGCTACCGGTACCTCACCGTGCGGGTGTCCATTCCGATGGTGGGTGGCGGTTCGATGGCGTCTTCGGATCGCGCCCGGAACCTGCAGGTGGCCCTGGCGGACCGGCAGTCGGTTTTGAAGGGCGATTGCGCCGTCTGCCACGTCACTCCTGGCGTGGGCAAGAAGGGCAGAGACTTGTATGTGGCGGTCTGCGGCGTCTGCCACGAAGCGGAACACCGCGCTTCGATGGTGCCGCTCTTGCGCGCACTAAACAAACCCATGCAAGCCGACGACTGGCGGCGGGTGATCACCCAAGGCAAGCCGGACAGCCTGATGCCGGCCTTCGCGGCTGACCACGGCGGGCCGCTGACCGCAGAGCAGATCGATTCCCTCGTGGCCTATCTCACGGGGCCATTCAAGACCCGGCCGTCGGTGGTGCATCGCGTGGCGGCGCAGCCGCCAGTGCCAGCACGCCCGGCAACCGAGTAAGTGGGCAGCGGCACCGTAGGCAGAGCAAGTATTTCATCGTGGAATCCTCCCCGTCAGCTTCGCCACCGGCTGCCGAACCGTCGCCAGTTTCGAGCAAAGCGACCAAGAGCGAGAATCTCTGGCTGAATCTGGGGTGCAATGCCGTTGCCCCGGCCGTGGTGCTGTCTTTTCTGAGCGACGCCTCCCGGTTGGGACCTGCCCGAGCCTTGATCCTGGCGTTGGCCTTTCCTTTGGCCTACGGCGCGTGGGATCTGATTTCGCGTCGCACTTGGAGCCTTTTGGCGCTGCTCGGCCTGGTGGGGACGTTGCTCACGGGCGGGCTGGGGTTGTTGGAGATGAGCGGGTTTTGGTTTGCTGTTAAAGAAACGGCGGTGCCCTTGCTGATGGGGGCCGCCATCCCGCTTTCGCTGTGCACCCGCCAACCGCTGGTCCGCACGCTGCTTTACAACGACCAGGTTTTGAACGTCTCCCGGATTCGACAGGCCTTGGAAGAGCGGGAGCAGGTCACCGCCTTCGATCGCTTGCTGGCGGAGATTTCTTGGGTGCTCGGGGCAACCCTGGTGCTGAGCGCTTCGCTCAACTTCAGCCTGGCCTGGTGGCTCTTGCCCGCGATGTCGGGGACGGAGGAATTTAACTACCAGCTTGCCAAACTGCAGTTCTGGAGCTGGCCCGGAACGTTTTTGCCGCTCGCGGCGGGGATGTTTTACGCCTCGTTCCGGCTCATGCGCGGGCTGGAGACGCTGACGGCATTGAAGAGCGGTCAGCTTTTTCATCCCACGGCAAGGTGATTGGATCAATTTTTCTTAACCTTGCCGTCACATTATCTAAAAAACCTCTGATAGTCTCTTTGAGCGAGTTACTCCCCAGACGGCGGGATAGACTACAAGGCGAAGGGAAGAAGTTGCCACGACTGCGCGCGCTGCTCCCTCTTGTATCTGGTTTTCCATCTAGCTTGCCCGGGATCGGCGGGCGGGAAC
>JAKCAB010000458.1 GCA_021839785.1 bacterium
TGGACCATCATCAGCGTGAAAAACGGCCAAAAGGACCGCGTGAACGCCAGCGCGAAGATCGCCGTCCCGCCAACCAAATGGCTGAACGCCAGAAAGCGTTCCGCCGCAAAATTGCGGTCCGCGAACTGGTTGCTGAAAAACATTCCCACGATGGCGGCGATGGGGAAGGCGTTGAGGATCCACGATTGCTGGAGCGGCGTGAAGCCCAGGCTGGGCAGATAGCCGTAAATCAACGGCAGCCACGCTCCCCAGATGACGAATTCGAGGACCATCATCACGAAGAGCTTGATTCGGGTGGAGGTGTTCATGCAGCGGATGGGATGGGGCGGTGGGTTTCAGGAAAGGGTCCGCGGGCGGGGCAAAGTCCGGCGTACACAGGGCGCCTGCCGGGAGCGGTGATCCGGTGCGAGTGGAGAATCCGGCCAAGGCCGACGCCAACGTGGTGTGCTCATCTCACCGCGGGCGAGCCGCGCGGAGCGCGGTTTGCTGGATTACGGTCATTGCTGGGAGCGCACGCTAAGGAAGGCCTCCCGCTTTGGCAAGATGGTAAACCCGGCCGCGCGCTCAGCGGGCGGGAGCGCCGGCTGGAAACAAGCGTTCCAACACCGCGCGCGCGACCGGTCGTTCCGGCCGGGCTGCCGCCAGGCGCTCGAGCAACCGGCGCGCCTCGGCGGGCTGGTCCCTGGACATCTGCACCGCCAGCGTGAGCACGTAAGCGTAGCCGGTGGTGAAGTCGGCGCTGAGCCCGGCGCTGCGGATAAACGCGTCGTACGCGCGGTCGTGGCTTTCCTCCGCTTCGCACCAGAGTCCGCTCAGATAGACATTCCGCGCTTCGACGTAGCCGCGGAGCCGGTCTTCGAGCCCCCCGGACTTGTCGGGCTGGCTCAGCAAATTCCCGGCGTTGACGGCCCCGTTGCGGATCATCTCTCGCAGCGTTTCGTACGGCTTGCGGTTCGTTTGCTCGAACCCGCCGGCACTCCGGAAGTTTACGATCTGCCGATCATCCGTATCTCCGGGCCCGCGCAGCCTGGAGACCTCCTGCTCGCCGAAGAGAACACAGCCCAGAAGCTGCACCGTGTCGGTGATCCCAATCGCTTTCAAATGTTCGCGAACGGTCGCATCCAGAACACGCCGATCGAACCAGTCGCCCGGATACCGCATCGACTCGGTCATTCCCACCAAGCCCAGCACGGGCGTGTCGATCATCGGCCGGAGCAGGAACCCGCGCACGTGCGGAAACGCGATCTTTACCGTCTCGGTGATGAGCCACGTGATTTCCGTCCCGGTCTGGTACAGCGGCACCCACTGGCAGAACAGGCCGCCCGGCGCCAGCCGGTCGCGGATCGCCCGGTAATGCTCCTGCGTGTACAACGTGCCCGCGCCATCACGGCCGGGATGAAAAAGGTCGGCCACGATCACGTCGTAGCGGTTGGTGGTGGTGCGCAGAAAACGCCGCGCATCGGCGACGTATTGCCGCAGTCGGCCCGGCGGTGCGAAATTCTCGGGCGCGAACTCCGATTGTGCGGCGACCACCTCGGGCACGAGCTCGACGCTGTCCACCTCGAGGCCGGGATAAACCGTTGCCGCGGCGGCGGTGATGCCCGTGCCCGAGCCGAGGAACAGCGCCCGCTTCGGACTCGGATGCAGCAGCAACGGGATGTGCGCCTGGCGGCGCTCCGCGGTGGCGGAGGCCGTGCCGCCCATCGTGAAGCGGTTGTTCACCCGCAGTGCGCGCTGGCCATCCGGGGTTTCGACCACCGCGACGGAGTCGGACGCCCCTTCGCGATAGACCCGGAGGCGTTCGCCGGGGAGCAGTTCGACCAGTCGCAGATCCGGCAACGCGAGCACCGCGGCCAGAGCGACCGCGACCGGAATCCTGCTTTGCCAGTTGAACCACCGCGGAGCCAACAAGAGGTAACCGACGACCAGCGCCGCCAATGTCCACTTCGCACCCAGCGCCGGAAACAAGCCCAGCCCGACCAACGCCGGGGCCAGCGCGCCGCCCAGCGTGTTCCACGCCAGCGCCCGCCCAACGCCACCCCAGAGGTCGCGCGCGGCTTGGGCCAGGGTGGCGAACGTCGCACCCATCAAGCAACTCGCGGGCAGGAACACCCAGGCCGCCGTCAGCGTTTCCGCCAAGGTGGTGCCGCCGAAGGAATCGCCCAGCCATTTGCGCAGCGCGGGATACAACCCCGGCGCGAGCCAGAGCGTCCAGCCGCTGAGCGCACAACTCGCAGCCAGACCGGCCAGCAGCGTCTCGATCTGCGTCGCGCTCGGCCAGCGTCGCGCCATCCGCCGGATTACGGCCGCCCCGAGCGCGGTCCCGAACAGGTACACCGCCAGCAGCGAGGCGAAGGTGTAAATCGTGTCTTCGAGCACGAGTTTGAGCATCCGCACCCCCAGCACTTCCAAGCCGATTCCGAGGAACCCGGTGACCAGCAGAGTGACTCGCAGACGAGCTGCCGAGAGCGATGTGGGCAAAATCCGGTGGGGCAAGGTCCGGTGGGGCGAGACTCCGTCGAACCCAGCCTTCTCACGGATTTGGTCGTTCCTCCCAGTCCGCCCAAGTTTCCCCAGGATCACCACTCCCAGGATGGCGGCCGCGCAGAACAGGTTCAGTCCGGCGAACAGCCTCAGCGAATTGCGGGCGCCAAGTTCCGGTACCAACCAGAACGCGCTGCCCAGCGTCCCCAGCACCGCCCCGAACGCGTTCGCCGCGTACAGCGAACCGACGCTCTGCCCGCCGGGACGGAGCTGGCGGGCGAAGCACTCCATTGCCGGCAGCGTCGCTCCCATCGCGGTCGTGGCAGGCAGCAGCGCCAAAAACGGCATGCCAAACGCCACGGTTGCCTGGCAGACCGCCGAAGGCTCCAACCCGATCCAGTCCAGCGCGAGGTGGTTCGCCGCGGCGATCAGTGGCACCGAGGCCAGGACCCACAACCCGATGGCCAGTTCCAGCACGGCATAAGCTCCCGCCGGATGTCGGGCGCTCCCCAGCCAGCGGTCTGCGACCGCGGCGCCGAGCGCGAATCCGCCGAAAAACGCCGCCACCACCGCGAGAACCGCCGGCATTTCCTGGCCCAAACCGAGGCCGAACATCCGCGTCCAGATCATCTGGCAACCCAGACCGCCCGCGCCGGAGACGAGGAAGACAGCGTGGGCCAGGATGAGTTTGGAGCGTGGCGGCATGGGCGCGGTTCGTTGTCGCCCGCAGGGTAGGACCGCCACGGCCCGTGAACAAGCGCTGCCGCGGCGCCGGGCCCCCCAAGACAGATTCAGGCTCGACGAGATTATCAGAAAATGCTATGGGTAGCATTACCATGAGCAACCAACTCTGCCTCCGATCCGCGAGCGTTGCGTTCTGGTGCGTCGCCGCCGGCCTCCCGTGCCGGATGCTGGCCCAGCCTGTGCTCCAGATTGCCACCCCGTCACCTGCCACGATCGAGTTGCGCTGGACCAACGATCCGTCCGGGCTGGTCCTGGAATCCGCGGCCAGCCTGACTCCGCCGATCGGTTGGGTGCCGGTGCCGAACGCGCCGCCCGCCAACGGCGACCTGCGGACGCTCACCCTGCCGGTTGGCGGCGCAGCGCAGTTCTTCCGGCTGCGCCTGCCCGGTCTGACCACCATCCTGAAAACCTCGCCCGCAGCGGGTGAAGCGGGCGTGGCGGTGACGCGCGAGACGATCTTCCGGTTGTCGGCGCCACTTGCGGCGGGGGCGATGCTCGCCACCAACCAACTCTTTGCCGAATTCGCCGGACGGCGCTTGCTTTCCCGGACCGAGCTGTCGGGCGACCGCCGCACCGCGACGCTGTTTTACCTCGAAAACCTGCCAGCCGCGGCACGAGTGCGGGTGACGTTCCAGGGCGATGGTCTGCCGGACTCCGAGGGCCGGGATCTGGACGCCGATGGCAACAACTCGCCCGGCGGGACGCGCGTCCTGGCATTCGACACGGTTGGCGTCGCGCCGGTACCTGGAACCGCAGTGACCGGCCACGTCTATGCCGCGGAAAAAAGCGCCGGCGAGGCCAACGTGCCTTTGGAGGGCATCACCATCACCGTGGATGGCGCGGAGGAAACGTTGCGCACCGCCACCGACGCGACCGGGTTCTTCGTGCTCGACCCCGCGCCCGGCGGGACGCTTCTTCGTTCACGTGGATGGCCGGACGGCGCGTACTATCCGTTTGTCGGCAAAGCCTGGGAGGCGTCGCCGGGCCGGACTAACAACCTCGCGGGCGGCTCCGGCGAAATCTTCCTGCCGTTCGTTTTGGCCGGCACGCTCCAGGCGGTCAGCGCCACGCAACCGACCATCATCACCTTCCCACCGGCG
>JAKCAB010000875.1 GCA_021839785.1 bacterium
ATCTGGACATCACACACAAGCCCGCGCCGTTCATTATCCGCCATTTTCCGAACATCTACCGTACCTGCCTCGAGAACGGCATCGACATCACCAAGGAATGCATTCCGGTGGTGCCGGCCGCGCACTACCAATGCGGTGGCGTGGTCACCGACATGAACGGCGCGACCGAACTCGCCGGACTGTACGCCATCGGCGAAGTGGCGTGCACCGGCCTCCACGGCGCGAACCGGCTGGCCAGCAATTCACTCCTCGAAGCGCTGGTTGGCGCCCACCGCGCGGCGCGGCACGCCGCGGAGTCCCCGCAGCCGAAGCTCCCGGTCGCCATTCCTCCCTGGCAATCCGGCCACGCCCAGAACCCGGACGAGATGGTGGTGGTCTCGCATCTCTGGGACGAAATCCGACGGCTGATGTGGGACTATGTGGCCATCGTGCGCACGAACAAACGCCTCCAGCGCGCGTTGAATCGCATCGACAATCTGCAGACCGAAATCCGGGACTTTTACTGGGATTTTGTCGTCACCGCTGACCTGCTGGAGTTGCGCAACATCGCGACCGTCGCCGAACTGATCGTCCGCTGCGCGATGCAGCGCCCCGAGAGCCGCGGGTTGCACTACAATCTCGATTACCCCAAACCCGACCCGGCCTGGGCCCAACGCGACACCGTGCTGCGGCGCAGCGGCGCTTGAAGCCCGGCCGGCCGACAACCGCTGTGCTTCGCGCCCGGCGGGCTGGCGCGAGGTCGGGTGGAGGTTGACGCTGCGGGGGGGTGGGATAACGTCGGGACGCGCGCCAACCGGGGCGGGCCGGCCACGCGGTTCCGTGGATTTCATGGGTCGAAACGGCCGGCAGGCTTCGGGTCGGCGCCCAAGGAAAAGTCTCTATGCCAGATTCAGCGGACAGCAAATCAACACGGCGGCCGGGACGCGGCTCCCGCCGCGCCAGCCGGATCGCAATCATCCTGGTTGTCTTGGTGGCCTTGGTGGTGGCGCTGTATTTCGGGCTCACCAGCAGCGCGTTTCTCAAGGCGGTGGTGCTGCCGCGCGTGGCTTCGGCCATGAACGCCAAGCTCGCCGCGGATGAAGTTTCGCTCAGCCCGCTTTCGAGCCTCGAACTGAAGAATGTGCGGGTGGACACGGCCGGCGACCAGCCGCTGCTGCGTGCCGACGGGATTACCGTGCGCTACCGGCTCTTCAGCCTGATGAGCGGGAATATCGAAGTGCCGGAAATCGCCTTGAGCCGGCCCGAACTCAACGTGCAGGTCGGTGCCGATGGTAAAAGCAACCTCGACCCGCTTTTGGGCGGCGAGGCGGCCCCGCCGGCGCGTCGCAAGACCGAAGCCCCGCAGCTTAACGTCGGCTCGGTCACGGTGCGCGGTGGTGCGGTGACGTTCTGCCAGCGGAAAGCCGACGGCTCCGCCCAGTGCTCCACGCTGACCAACCTGGATTTCACGTTGTCGAATCTCCAAAACGGCGCCACCGGCAAGGTGACCGTCAGTGCCATCGTCGCCCAGATGAACACCGGTCCGAGCAACCGCCTGGACCAGGTCCGCGGCCGGCTGACCGGCGATGGCCAGTTCAACTTGAGTGACAAGCTCGAGCCGCTGGGGGGGCGCGGCAGTTTCCGCCTCGAGGTGGCCGAAGCGACCGGCGACCTGCGGGACTTGGGCGGTGGCGTGGGCCTGCTCGATGTCGAGTTCGCCAACGACGAATTGCGGCAACTCCGCCTGCGCCTGCAACGACAGGACCAACCGCTCGGGGAGATTCGGCTTTACGGGTCGCTGGCGCCGGCGCGCGAAGAAGGCCGTCTCAATTTCCAAGTGACCTCGATCGGTTCAGCGGCGCTGAAGCTCGTCGGCGCGCCGCTCGGCCTGGACTTTGGCGACACCGCCTTGAGCGCCTCGGGCTTTTGCGACATCGCGGCCTCGGGCACGCGGTACACCGCGAACCTCACGCTCAAGGCGGACAAGTTCTCGCTGCAGCGCGGCGCGCTCACCACGCCCGTGCTGGATTTGCAGGTGGAACTGCGCGCCAACGCCGATATTTCCGCCAAGACCGCCTACCTCGAGAAATGCTCGCTGACGGGCAAGTCCGGCGGCAAAGACCGGATCGCGTTCGCCAACGAGCGCGCCGTGAACGTGGCGTGGGGCCGCGAAGAGGCGCGCGCCACCGCCCCGGCGACCATGACGCTCGCGTTGTCCGATCTGCAACTGGCCCAGTGGCGTTCGCTTTTGGGCACCAATGTCCTCGACGGCACGGTCAATTTGGCGGCCCGGATCTCCAGTGAAGACAATGGGCGGCGCATCAGCCTGGATTTCACCAATTCCGTCCGCGGACTCAACCTCGTCCTGGGGGAGACTTCGCTCCACGACCTCCAGACCCTGTTCAGCGGGACGTTCACTCTGGGCGACTTTCAGACCCTTGGCCTCGAACGCGGCCGATTTGAATACGGCGAAGCGGGCACCCCGCTGCTCACCGCCACGGTTTCCGCCAGTTACGATTCCAAGGTCAACGGCGGGAATGTGCAAATCACGGCGAACGGCGACCTTCCCACCTTGCTCGCCCGGCACCCCGTACCCGATCTCGCTTTCCAGCGCGGCAGGGGGCGCGTGAATACCCTCTTGAATTGGAACCTCGACCAGTACTCCGGCGGGGTCTCGCTCATGGTGGGTGACGCGGTCGGCACGGTCGGCGGGTACAAACTGGACGGCTACACCGCGCAGTTTGACGCCGACGCGGAACTCGCGCGCAACAAGCTCACCCTGCGCCGCCTGGGCCTGAGCGCGCGGGAAGGCATCCGCAGCGGTGGTTCCGCCGATGTCGATGGGCAAGTGGATGGCGGCACCGGGACTGCCGAATTGAACCTTCATGTCGTCAATTTGAACGAAACCGCCCTCCGGCCGTTCGTTACCGCGTTCTTGACCGGACGGGACCTCGCTTCCGTGACCATCGGCGCCGAAGGCCGGGTCCAGTACGACGCCAAGTCTCCCGCGGACATCGCTTCGGAAATTCCCCCGCTACAACAAACGCTCACCGCGCTGGCGAACGGAGTCGGCGAAACGGCGCTCCAGCTCCGCGCTGGCGTGACGAACTTGGTCCTCCGCGATCGTGCCACCGCGCAAGCCACCGCGCCGGTGGGCTTTGGCGTGGTGTTGGACACCACGCGTCGCGGCCGCGTGTACGAGTTGGGGACCAACCAAATTCAGATTGCTCCGACCCAACGCGGTCAGAACCTCCTCACCCTCACTGGCAAGTTGGACCTTTCGCCCACCAATGCCGCGCCCAGCACCCTCCTCGCCCGCGCCGACTCGCTGGATTTTACGCCGATGTTCGACGCCTTCATGGCCACCGGCACGACCACCAACGCCGCCCCGGCTCAGCCCGTCCCGCCCGCGCCGACTCCCGCTGCGCCCGAGACCGAACCGCCGCCAATCGGCGTGCCGCTCAAACAGCTCGCCGCCGAACTGAGGGTGGGCAGCCTGTACGTGCGCGACATCGTGGTTCAAAACTGGACCGCGAAGGCGGTGCTTGATCACGACAAGATTACCGTCGATCCGTTCGCGCTTACCGTGAACAACGCTGCGGTTGCCGGCACGGCCAAGCTCGACCTCACCCGGCCGGGCTACGCTTATGAGCTTGGCCTCAACGCCGACAAGATCCTCCTGGAACCGCTGGTCAACTCCCTGGCCACGAACTACGCCGGTCAGGCCAAGGGCGACATCTACGCCAAGCTGAACCTGACCGGCGCGGGCATAACCGGCCCCAGCCTGCAAAAGAATCTCCACGGCCAGGCCATGATCAACCTGACCAACCTGAACCTCCAGGTCTTCGGCCCGCGCACCAAGAAAATCCTCACCACGCTCGCGACCGCCTTGCGTCTGCAAGACCTCGCCACCTCGCCGCTGACGCTGATCTCCGCCAACATGGACATCGCCGACGGCAAAGCGGCCATCCACCCGTTCCAGGCGGCCAGCGACGCCTTCTTCGCTTCGGCCGATGGCAACATCAGCCTCGCGCCCGTGCTGACCAATTCCACGGTGGACCTGCCGGTCAACCTGGCCTTGCGCGAAGACCTGGCCCGCCAGTTCAAGGTCACCAACCTGACGCCTTCGTCGCGGACGAACTTCCTCACCTTGCCTCAGTTCGTGAAAATCGAGGGCACGGTCGGCACGCCGGAAACGCAGATCGACAAGCTGCGGCTGGCGGCCTTGCTGGCCGGCGGCGTGGGCGGCGCGCTCGGCGGCGACGCCGGCGCGGCGGCGCAAGGCATCGGCAGCCTGCTCCAAGGCGACACAAAAGGCGCGCTCGGCACCTTGAACAACTTCC
>JAKCAB010000453.1 GCA_021839785.1 bacterium
GGAGATCGTCTGCGGCGGCCATTACCTTGCCGGCGGGGAGGCCGTGCGGACTTTTGCGGCGGGGAGCCTCACGAATCGGTTGGAAATCGAAGTGCGCTGGCGCAGCGGCAAGCGGAGCCTAATCAGCGACGTGCGGCCGAACTGCATTTGCGAAATCCTCGAGGCGCAGGCGGCCGGGCGCTGGGAGCCGTCGCCCACCAACGCAGCACCGCCGCTGTTCGAAGACGTGAGCCACCTCATCGGTCATCGCCACGTGGACGAGGCGTTTGACGACTTTCAGCGCCAGCCGCTCCTGCCCAACAAGCTCAGCCAGCTCGGACCGGGGGTGTCCTGGAGCGACGTGGATGGTGACGGCTGGGACGATCTGCTCATCGCCGGCGGCAAGACCGGCGCACTGGCGTATTTCCGTAATCGCGGCGATGGCACCTTCACCGCGATCACCAACGCGCCGTTGAACCGGCCCAACGCCCGCGACCAGACCACGGTGCTGGCGTTCGGGAGCGCGTTGCTGGTCGGGTCGAGCAACTACGAAGACGGCGCGACCAACGGCGGCGCGATCCGCATCTACGATCTGCAACGCCGCGCCAGCGGCGAAAGCGTGCTCGGCCAGGCCTCCAGCACCGGACCGCTGGCCGCGGCGGATTTCGACGGCGACGGCGACCTCGATTTGTTCATCGGCGGGCGGGTGGTGCCGGGCAAATACCCCGCGCCGGCGACTTCGCTGCTGCTGCGCAAAGACGGTCCGCGGCTGGTGCTGTGCCAGCGGTTCGAGAAACTGGGGCTCGTCAGCGGCGCCGTCTTCAGTGATCTGGACGGCGATGGCGCGCCGGAGTTGATCCTGGCCTGTGAATGGGGACCGGTGCATATCTTTCGCTACATCCAAGGTGCCTGCGCGGATTGGAATCCACCGGTCGTGATGCCCGACGGACAGAAACTGACGCTCAGCCAGATCACCGGTTGGTGGGCCGGCGTGGCCACGGGCGACCTGGACGGTGATGGCCGTCTGGACTTGGTGGTTTCCAATTGGGGTCTGAATACCCGCTACCGCCCAAGCTGCGAACGGCCGATTCGAATTCATTACGGCGACCTGGACGAGAACGGCCAGGTGGACGTGATCGAGAGTTACATCAATCCAGCCACCGGCGCGGAAGTGCCGTCGCGCGGATTCCGGGCCGTGTCGGCGGCGCTGCCTTTCCTGCGTGGGCGCATTGAGAGTTTCGAGGCTTACGGCAAAAGCACATTGCAGGAAATCTACGGCGACACCTTGCGGAGCGCGGGGGTTGTGGCGGCGGTCGAGATGGCCAGCATGGTTTTCCTGAACCGCGGCGATCATTTCGAGGCGCAGCCGCTGCCCAGCGAAGCCCAGTGGTCCCCGGCGTTCGGCGTCTGCATCGCCGACTTCGACGGCGACGGCAACGAGGACGTCTTGCTCAGCCAGAACTTTTATGCCGTAAACCCCGATGAGTGGCGGCACGACGCCGGGCGCGGTTTGCTTTTGAAGGGCGATGGCCACGGCGGCTTGAGGCCGGTGCCGGGCCAGGAAAGCGGCGTGCGCGTGTACGGCGAACAGCGCGGGTGCGCGGTCGCCGACTACGACGGTGATGGGCGGCTCGACGTTGCGATCAGCCAAAACGCGGCGCCGACGGTGCTGCTCCACAATCGCGGCGCGCGGCCCGGATTGCGCGTGCGCCTCGCGGGCGACGCCGGCAATCCCCACGCGGTGGGGGCGACGATCCGGCTGAAGTTCGCCGACCGTTTGGGTCCGGCTCGTGAAGTGCAGTGCGGTTCCGGCTATTGGTCGCAGAACAGTGCCACCCAAGTGCTCGGCGGGAGCGAAGCGCCTTCGCAACTTTGGGTGCGTTGGCCGGGCGGGAAAGTAACAGTCAGTGCCGTGCCGGCGGGAGCGCGGGAGGTGGTGGTTCAATCCGACGGCGCGCTCCGCCAGGTCCGCTGAGCGGGGTGCGGCCGCCGGAAAGGCGCAGTGTCTCAACCGGCCGGCAATTGCGCCCGGTAATGGGTCGGCGACATGCCGGTGATCTTCTTGAAGACGCGGTTGAAGTGCGTCAGGGATTGGAACCCGACCTCGAAGGCGATCTCGCTGATCCGCAGGTTGGGATTGAGCGCCAGGTTCTTGGCCTTCTCGATGCGCACCCGAGAAACGTAATCCGTGAAGTTGATGCCGGTCGCCTTCTTGAAGACCTTGCAGAAGTAAAAGGTGCTGGTGTTCACCGCGTGGGCGACCTCCGTGAGCGAAAGGTCCTCGGCCTGATGCTCGTTGATGAACTCCTTGGCGCGCGTGACCATGGGTGGCTCCGGGTGTTCCTGGCGGACCACCAGTTGGTTGCTCACCAGCGACAGGTGCTGGGCGAAAACGGAGAGCATGCGCACCACGGCCTCGTGCGACTTCGGCGAAACCACCTTGGTTTGAAAATACGCCTGCTTCAGATCGGCGGCACCGACGGCCGGGCCGAGGTGCAACATCTGTTTCGCCAGCCGGCTGAACTGGGCCGCCGACGGCTTGCGGCGGAACACCTGGCCGGTTTGCAGGAAGCCCACGAGTTTTTCGCCCAAACGGATGGGGACGGCGGTTTCGCTCAAGCCGGAACCGCAGGTGACGGTCTGCGGCGTTTGGGTTGCCGTTTCGGAAAGGCGCTGCTGGGTTTGCAGGCACGAGGCGCAGGTGCTGCTTTTCAGCGCCATCATCGCGCAGTAAGCGTTTTCGTTGCGTTTGCCGTGGTAAGGCAGTTGCCAGGATTCCACCGGCCGGAGCGTCAGCGGCAGCCCGGTGATGTCGTTGAACGCGCGGCAATAGTCCTGATACAGTTTGGAACTGGTCAGGGCGTCGATGATGTTCTTGCCGTTCGAACTGGTCATGGCCGGTGGGTCAACGAGTGCTTTGCGCTCATCTGCGACGGAGCCCAGCCGCGGCCTCCGAGCCAACCCGGCGTCACGGCCGGCGAGATCAATGTCCCGTCCCGGAGAATTGGCTGTCCGTGCAATACTTGACTGCGCACGGCCAAATTATGTCCACAACCCCGGCCGACGCAAGCGTTCACCGGCCGGGGCGGACCGGGACGCGCGCCCGGCGACAATTCTATTGCAGTCGATTCGGTCTCCTGTGCTACTTTCGCCGCGCATTGAACCGACTTCGGGGCAGTCTTTATGCGGTGTTCGGCGTCGCGGCCTTGGTGGTCGCGCTGCTCGTGCCCGCCTATTTGCGTTCGCTGGACGTCTCCGTGGTGACGCGTGCCGGGCTGGGAACTGGCGGCCCTTTGTCCGAAGCCACGCAGCAGGCCCGGCTGGACAAGATTGGTCTGGCTGAAATCCTGGCTCAAGCCGCGGTCGCCGCGGAGGTGCCGGACGCCAAGCTCACCCTCCAGGCCGTCCAACAACAGCGCGCCGCCCGGCCCGCGGCCGCGGTTTGGGGCGGGACCGATTCGCTTTTGCAGCAGGTGTGCGGCCCGACCGGAGCCCGCCTCGCCAACGCCGAGTCGGTGATGGACCTGGTGCTGCCGGAACCGCAGCGCCTCGCGGTCCTGCGTTTTCTGGGCACGCTGCGTCGCTTGGATGTTCAGGAGGCGCTCAAGAACCGTGCGCTGCAAAAGACCGCCCTTTTCCCGCCCGTGGCTTCGTCGTCTGGCCAGGCCTTGGACGCGGCCATTTTGCTGACCGGCCTGCTGATGCAAGCCGACGCGTTGCGGCCGAGTCTGCGCGCGGAAATCGAGCAGCTCGCCGGGGCGGCCAACCGCGGCTACGACACCGCGCCGATCGAAATCGTGTACTTGAACGTCACCTCGCTGGCCAAGCGCATGACTTGGGACCAATTGGTCTCGTTCCTGCAACGGGTGAAAGATCTGGCGCAGCTCCGCGAACTGACCCGGGCCGTCACACTCGCGCCGGCCGACCTGCCGGTGATTTTCGCCGCGCTGTATCTGGCGGAATCGCCGGATGCCGTGGCCGAGTACTTGCGGACGATGCCCAAGACGGGCATCCGCGATGTGCGATTCGCCCTTGGGGCGGGCAAAGGCGGTTTGGCCCTGCTGCTCGCCTGCCAGCAACCGCTCTACTATGCGCCGTGGCGGGACTGGATGCTGGCCGTGCCGGGCGTGCGCCTCCTCTTCCGGCCGCTGGTGGCGTTGGCGCAACAATCCTGGCTGCTGGCGCTGATCCTCAAATACCTGTTGTGGCTGGACGGTGCGTTTTGTCTGGCCCGGGCTTACTCGAATCTCCGGCGTGAACCTTCGCCGCTCGCAATGCCGCTCCAGGTCCGCGGAGTCAACACGTTGCGCCAGCAGGCCGCCGCCGCCCTGGCCC
>JAKCAB010000662.1 GCA_021839785.1 bacterium
CTGGAGGATGCGCTCCCGCACCGGCACCGGGATAGCTTTCATGCCCCAAGCCTAAGCTGGATTTCGCCCCGCGTAAAGCTACATTATTTATGGAAACGCTCTAATGGCCTCGTGAAGGATCGCAGCACGCCCGATTCGTTTTGCAGCATCGCGGCGACCGGCTTCGGGCTGACCGCCCTTGGCATCGGCATTGACCACGGTTGGATCACGCGCGAGCAAGGCCGACAACGCGCGCTCACCACGTTGCGGACGTTCTGGGAAGGCCCGCAAAGCGAAGCCGCGGCTGGTACCATCGGCTATCGTGGATGGTTCTACCACTTTCTGGAGATGCGGACGGCCACGCGATTCAAGCAGGTTGAACTGTCGTCCATTGACACCGCCTGGCTCCTGGCGGGCGCGCTGTACGCGCGGGAGTATTTCGATGCCGATGAGACGGACGAGCGCCGCATCCGCGAACTGGCCGAGGCATTGCTGGGTCGCGTCGATTGGCGCTGGATGGCCAACGGCGGCGACACGCTCACGATGGGCTGGCACCCGGAAAGCGGGTTTATCAAGAACCGCTGGGTGGGCTACAACGAGGCCATGTTCCTTTACTTGCTGGCGCTGGGCGCGCGGCGCGGGGCGCTGGGGCCGGAGGCGTGGGAGGCGTGGACGCGCGGCTATCGCTGGCAGACCCATTACGGCCAGAGCTACGTCGCGTTTGCGCCGCTGTTTGGCCACCAGTACTCGCATTGCTGGATCGATTTTCGCGGGCTCGCCGACGCGTTCATGCGCGGCCACGGCCTCGATTATTTCGAGAACTCGCGTCGGGCGACGCTGGCGAACCGCGCGTACTGCCTCGCCAACCCGCGAGGCTGGCGCGGCTACGGGCCGGATGGCTGGGGCCTCACCGCCTGTGATGGTCCCGGTTTCGCGCCTTACCAGGCTTACATGGCCCGCGGGGCGCCGCCGCCCGAAAACGACGACGGCACCCTCGCACCCACCGCAGCCGGCGGTTCGCTGCCCTTTGCGCCGGCGGAATGCCTGGCGGCCTTGCGACATTTCTACGACACCTACCGCGAGCAGCTTTGGACGCCTTACGGCTTTCGCGACGCCTTCAACCTCACCGCCAACTGGTGGGACCCGGACGTGCTGGGGATCGACCAAGGGCCGATCCTGTTGATGGCGGAGAATTACCGGACCGGTCGCGTCTGGCAGCGAATGATGCGGAATGAGATCATTCGTCGCGGGCTGGAGCGGGCGGGGTTTCGAGCCCTGAATATGGCGCGTTGAAACCGGGACTTCACCCTCGCCGAAGCTGCTTGGTTGCGCGGCGCGAAACGCAGCGACGCCAGCCTGGACAAGTGGGGTTGGGTGCTTGCCGAATCGCAAACGCGGGGGGGCGCGGCGACCGCGAGCTTTAATATCCGCCGGTCGGGCTGTCGGGATCGCACCACAGGCGGTTCGGCAGCGCCTTGGGAAGGCGCGATGGTGCCAGCGCGCCGCCGGACTCCTCGTAGTACTCGCTCTTCGTAACAAAAAGGGCGCTGCCATCGAAGCACCCCATTTGCCCGCCGTTGAGGCCCGCGGCTGCGGTGGTCGGGCGCGAGACGGTGGGTCCATGTCGTCCCGAAATCCCTTCGCTCGGCGAGCCGGCGCCGTTATTGAAGGACTCCGGCACGGATTCGTCGCCCTCCCAAAACAGCACCGCGTTGGGGGCAAACCGGCTCAAAGGCTGGGTGTTTGCCGACTGGCCGGCGGAAGCCTCGGTCGAATACGGCAGCCGCCCGAAGCTGATGACCGCGGCGTTCATGAAGTAACTGATCACCTTTTGCGGGCGGGCGCGCCACAGGCTCGCCTGCGAACTTTGGCTGAGCGCACTGTCTTCCGGGCACAGAAAGGCCCTCTCTTCGCGGACGTAGGGCCAGAGCTGGCCCGCGCGCAGGAAGGGGAGTTGCCGCTCGTTGTTGGCGAAACCGGCGAGGCCGGGAATCCACTTCTTATCCGGGAGGTAGGCAGCGTAGCACCAGCCGTTGGGGCCGCTGCTGCCGCCGACCGTGGCCCAAGTACAGTGCGGCAACCGGTCCTGGTTGTCGGTGGCGTACAACGCGGACGCCCCCGCCAGCCGCCGCAGATTCTCCAGGCACAACAACCGGCGCGCGCCCCGCCCAGACCCGCCGACGTCGGCCAGCACCAACCCCGCCAGGAGCGCCACAACACTCATCACGACGAGCAGTTCGACGCGGGAAAAAGCAGCGCGACGCGGGTCCGCCGGGTTCGTCGCCGGACGGAGGCAGACTTTTTTCATACGGAACTCAGTTTGGTTTTGGACTTGCTATCTTTTCGATCATCGGTGGCGGTCAGGCCGTGCCGTGGCTGCCAACCAACTGCAAACCCGAGATGCCATGAAACTAAGCACAAACCTTGCCGCCGGCCGTTGCTTGCTCAGTTTCCTCCCCCAACTCTGCGGGAGCGCCGAACTACCCCCACCCGCGCTCGTGGCCAACGGGGCCGGGCCCGCCGGGCGCTCGCCCGCCGGGGCGTCGCATACGCCGGTCGTTAGCGCCGACGGACGCTACGTCGCGTTCGTCAGCATGGCGCCGAACCTGGTTCCGAGCGACGCCAACGGCCGCCTGGACGTGTTCCGGTGCGACCGCACGCAGGGCCGGATCGAGTTGGTCAGCGTGAAGGCGGCGGGGACCGCTGCGGGCAACGGGACTTCGCCGGGGATGGCGATGAGCGCGGACGGGCGCTGGATCGCCTTCGAGAGCCAGGCGGGCGATCTGGTCGCCGGCGACGCGAATGGCGCCAGCGACGTGTTTCTCCGCGACCTGGCCAGCGGCCGGACGATGCTGGTGAGCCACAACGCGGCCGGCAGCAGCGGCAATGGCGCCTCCACCGCGCCGCAGATCACGCCGGACGGTCGGTGGGTGCTTTTCGCCAGCGAAGCGAGCGACTTGGTGAGCGGCGACACCAACGGCGTCCAGGACCTGTTCCGCTACCAGACCGATTCGCAAGGCCTGGAACGCGTGAGCGTGATGCCCGACGGGTTTGTCGGCACCACCCGGGCGGAGATGGGGGTGATGACCCCGGACGGCCGGCTGATCGTTTTTCAGGCGAGGTATGTAGCCGGGGTGGGGGCCGGTATTCTGGGCTGGTCAGAGTTGTTTGCTCGCGACCGCACCACCGGTCAAACCGCCCGGGTCAGCGAGCGCCTCGATCCGGACCACGCCACGGATGCCAACTCGCCCGCCTTGAGTGCGGACGGACGATTCGCGGCTTTTCTCGGCCCCTGGCAATACGGGAAGACCGCGGCCGGCACCGCTGCGCCGGTGGCATTCTTTATTCGCGACTTGACGACCGGCGTCACGCGCGGTGCGCCCTTGCCGGCGACGGGCACGGATCAGGCGGTTGTCTGCCAGCAACGGCCTTCGCCGAGCGCGGACGGTTCGCGCGTCGCCTGGAGCGGCGCTGGCCAGGTGTATGTCTGGGATGCCGCCGACCGGGAGCACCGCCTCGTGAGCGGGGCCGCCGACGGCTCCGGTCCCGCCGCCGGCGGAGAGTCGGCAGCGGCGCGGATTTCGCCGGACGGCCGCTTCGTTTGGTTTTTGAGCTGGGCGACCAATCTGGTGAACCCGCCGCCGCCCGCCGGCGGGCAGCTTTACCGGCGCGATCTGACGGCCGGCCAGACGGTCCTCGTGTCGGCTGCCAGCACGTCGGCCGGCGCGGGGAACGTGGCCGATTGGGACGTGACAGCGGACCAGAACCTGGCGGTCTTCGAGTCGAGCGCCGCGACCTTGGTGCCGGAGGATTTCAACGGGGAACCGGACATCTTTGCCCGCGCATTGGAAGGCGACACGTTCGAACGGGTGTCCACCGCCGACGCCGCGGTGGCGTCCCGCACGCGGCCCGGTTTGACGAGCCTCTCGCGGCAATGGACGGGTAGTCTCGAGCCGACGTCGCCGCTCGCCGGGGCGTTGTCGGCGGACGGCCGCTGGCTGGCATTTCTGTCCAGCGCGCCGGCGGGCGAGGCCGGCGAACGGGCGGGGTTCGACGTGATCGTGGCCGATCTCGAGGCAGCGACGAACTTCGTGGCGGCCCGCGCGCCGCGCACGCCGGAGGTTCCGCTGGCCTTGGTGCAAGCCCCGCAACTGAGCGCGGACGGCCGCACGCTGGTCTTCGCCTCGGCTGCCGCCGACTTGGTGCCGGGCGATACGAACGGCTGGCCGGACGTGTTCAAACGCGACCTGGTCACCGGCGAGACGACGCTGGTGAGCGCGTATCCGCCGGCGCTGGCGGTTTCCAATGCCTGCGTCGTCAGCGTGGCGTTGGAGC
>JAKCAB010000745.1 GCA_021839785.1 bacterium
GGCAGCCTGCCCGCGCTCACGCTTTCCGAAAACGAGCAACGCGTGTATGACCTACTCGGCAAGGAAGAGTTGCCGATGGACGACGTGATCCGCCGCAGCGGCCTGCCGGCGTCAGCGGTCTCAGTCACCTTGCTGACGCTGGAAATGAAGAAGCTGATCCGCCAACTGCCGGGCAAGTTGTTTGTGCGGGCGGGGTGAACCGCAATGAAGTCGCAGCCTGAGTCAGCGAACGTCCACATGCGCGATACCGCCATAGCCCAGAGTGGCGTGTTCGAGTCAGCGTTGTCAGCGGATTTGCCGCCGGAAAGCAACTGTGGCCTTCCAAGATGGTTCGAGCCAACGTCAGGTTGCGCTCCCGGTTGCTTCTTTGCCAGCAGCGTTCGGGGCGCTGCGGTCCGTGATGTTTCAATGCTTGTTCTGGAATAGTCAGAGCGTATTCTTCCCCTATGATTCAGACCCTTGAGGCCATCGTGGACGAGCGCGGGGCGGTTAGGCTGCTTGAACCCGTCCGACTTGACCGGCGTCACCGGGCGCTGGTCACGATTCTGGCCGACGAGCCTTCCGATGCTCACGACAGGGCGCTGCTGAGCGAGGCATCGCTGGCGGCGGACTGGAATCGACCCGAGAAGGACGCAGCGTGGGCACACCTTCAGCCGGCTCGGTAGTCCTCGTTCCGTTCCCGTTTTCGGATTTGTCGCAGTCCAAGCGTCGTCCGGCGGTAGTGCTCGTCTGATCCTTGGTCGAAGCATGCAAAGCGTGGAAACGGATGCCAGGGAGCGACCCAACAAGGGGTTTACGCTCATCGAATTGCTGGTGGTCATCGCGATCCTGGCGATTTTAGCCGCGTTGGTGCTCAGCGGCATCCGCGGGGCCAAGAGTAAAGCCAATGGCGCCATCTGCTTGAACCATAAGCGGCAACTGATGGCCGCGTATCTGATGTACGCCCACGAGAACCATGATCGAGTTTTGAGAGCCGACGAATGTTGGTGTGGTTGCGGCCACATGGACTGGACTGATGATTCCAGGAACCTTGACTGGGGGATGCTCGTGGGCAAGGATTCTCTCATCGCTCCTTACATCAATGGAGCAGCAATTCTCTTCAAGTGCCCAGCGGATACCTACCTTAGTCCAATCCAACGCGCCCGGGGCTTCGCCGCCCGGGTGCGGAGCGTGTCGATGAACTGGGCTTCGGGCAGTGCTCACCGTTACGACATTACCTCAACCCTCCCCAAGTGGCGGGGATGGGTAACGCTATCCGAACCGGTTCAACGTGCGCCCTCGGGTTTGTTTGTTATCTTGGACGAACATCCTGACTCGATCGGCGACGCCCTTTTCGCTGCGGCCAAATGGGCACCAAAAGACTTCGTTGGGCCGTTTAGCTGGCATGACATTCCCGCTACATACCATGATGGCGGCGGCAGCTTCAGCTTTCTGGACGGTCACGCCGCACTCAAAAAGTGGAGAGGGCGTCTGGCAAACCGCGCGTGGACGAAGGTCCAGTTCCGTGACCGCCATGACGATGCTTTCGTCTGTACGGAGGCTTCGGATGCGCAGGATATCGACTGGGTCATCACCCGCATGGCCGAAACGAACTGATTGCAGGCTAACCAGGCCGTCCGTTCTTCCTACTGAGCCTGCGTGGAATTGGCATATCGCAGGCGGCCGATGTCGGGACGGCAAGACCGCCCTTCCCTTGGCTGTCATCTCCGCTATACTAAGCCCGTGAGCATCGATCAGATTGAGGCCGAGGCGCTGCGGTTGCCCGCCCAGGAGCGAGCTATCCTTGCGGAATCACTGTGGGAGAGCCTGGGAGATCCCTTTGAGATTCGTGCCGAGTCGGAGGACGCCGCCGCCGCGCTGGCGCTGGAGCGTGATCGCCAACTTGAGATGGGCGAGGTCCAACCGGTGTCGCATCGGGAGATGATGGCGCGGCTCCGCCAATGAGGGTGGAGTACCATCCCGCACTCGAGGCGGAGCTCCGGGAGATTCGCGATTACTACGAGCAGCGGTCTCCGGGTTTGGGGGCGGCGTTCCTGGACGAATTCGAAAGGCAGGTGCTGGCGCTGGCTGCCACCCCGGAACGTTGGATGATCGTCACGGGAGACATTCGCCGGTGCCTGATGCGGCGGTTCCCGTACGTCATTTACTTCCGCCGAGCAGGCTCCGATCGGATCAGAATCACCGTGGTCAAGCACCAGCGGCGCCACCCGCAGTTCGGTCGTAACCGCACATAACCCCGCGGTGAGCCTCAATCCGCATACCCGTCTGGGTTGGCTCTATGCCAGGCCCAGGCGCTAGCGACGATGGCTTCGAGTTTCGGGAAGCGCGGTTGCCAGCCCAGGTCCTTCATCGCCCGCTCGGCCGACGCCACCAGGCGCGGCGGGTCGCCCGGCCGGCGCGGTTTTTCGATCGCCTGGATCGCCCGTCCGGTCTCGCGCTCGCACGCCTGGATGACCTCGCGGACCGAGTAGCCCGCGCCGTTGCCCAGGTTGTAAAAGCCGTTCACGCCCGGCCGCAACGCCCGGATGTGCGCGTCCGCCAGGTCGCCGATGTGGATGTAATCGCGGATACAGGTGCCGTCGGGCGTCGGGTAATCCGTGCCGTAAATCTCGCAGTGCGGCGCCTGGCCGAGCGCGACCTTGAGCACGTTCGGGATCAGGTGCGTCTCGACCCGGTGATGCTCGCCGAACCGGGCGCTGGCCCCCGCCGCATTGAAATAGCGGAACGCCACAAACTCGAGGCCGTGAATCTGCCGGTACCAGCAGAGCATTTTCTCGAACATGAGCTTGGACTCGCCGTACGGGTTGATCGGCCGCTGCGGCAGGTCCTCGGTCATCGGCACGCGGTCGGGCGGGCCGTAGGTGGCGCAGGTGGAACTGAAGACGAACTTCCGCACCTTCGCTTCGACGGCGGCGTCCAGCAGGTTCAGGCCGCTGGCAACGTTGTTGCGAAAATACTTTGACGGGTTAGCCATCGACTCGCCCACCAGCGCATTGGCGGCAAAGTGGAGGATCGCCTCCGCGCCGGATTCCTGGACCGCGCGCCGCACGGCGTCGCGCTCGCTCAGGCACAGTTCGACGAACCGCGCCCGCGGGTCCACCGCGCGGCGATGGCCTTCGCTGAGGTTGTCGAGCACCGTGACCGCGTGCCCGGCGTCGCACAATTGCTCCACGCACACCGAGCCGATGTAACCCGCGCCACCTGTCACCAAGACATTCATGTCCGCCCAGCCTACGCGGGCGGCGAACGGACGCTCAATCGGGAAATGCGCGGGAGCGCCGGCGCCCAAACGGCATTGCCATTCTGAGCGCGTGCGCGGTTTGGACCACCGCGCTTCGGCGGCGGGCGGCGGATGTGCTTGTCGCGTGCGCGTGGGCCGGCGAAACTCCCGGTCACCAAGCGGCCACCAGACTCGACAAGTTGAACCAACGCCATGCTCGCCAAACTGACACGCCAATTGGGGCACCGAACCGACCTCGCGCCGGCGCAGATCGCTTCCGCGGTCCAGGCGCTGACCGACGACGCCGTGCCGGCCATTGACAAGGCCGACTTCCTGACCGCGCTGGCCCTGAAAGGCGAAACGCCGGAGGAAATCTTCGCCTTCGCCGCCGAATTGCGCGCCCGCGCGGTGCCCGTGACCGTGCCGGCCGAGGTGCGCGCGCACGGCGTGCTGGATGTCGTGGGCACCGGCGGCGACCGCCTGGGCACGATCAATCTTTCCAGCGCGGCCGCGATCGTGGCTGCTGCCGCCGGCGTGCCGGTGGCCAAGCACGGCAACCGCGCCGTCACCTCCAAATCCGGCAGCGCGGACGTGCTGCAAGCGCTCGGCCTCCCCACCGACCTACCCGCCGCCCCCGCGGCGGCTCTGTTGCGCGAACGCGGGTTTGTCTTTCTGTTTGCGCCACTGTACCACCCGGCCTTTCGCGCGATCGCGCCCGCGCGAAAGCTTTGCGCCGACCGCGGCCAGCGGACGCTCTTCAACCTGCTCGGCCCGCTGCTCAATCCCGCGCGGCCAGACTTTCAACTCATGGGCGTGCCCGCGCCCGAGTGGTGCGAACCGCTGGCGCGGGTACTGCAACTGTTGGGCGTGCGCCGCGGCTTGGTGGTCTGCGGCGAGGCTGGCGTGCGCGCCGGCGGCCAGCCAATTCACCTGGACGAAATCTCCAGCCTGGGCGAAACGACATTGGCCAGTTTCCACGAAGGCAGTCCGGTGCAGGTGAGCCGGCTCAGCCCCAAGGAATTTCCGCTCCAGGCCGCGCGGGTGGAGGATTTGCTGGGCGGCGACCGCGCAGTCAACGCCGCGATCCTGCGG
>JAKCAB010000390.1 GCA_021839785.1 bacterium
CGCGCGGTGCGTGATGTGCGACAGTTGGCGCAAGCCATCGCCGGAGGAACTCTCGCTCGAAGAAATCGACCGGGTGTTCCGGCAGCTTCCGCCGCTCGATGTCGTCCGCCTCACGGGCGGCGAGCCATTCGTGCGTCCGGACCTGCCGGAAATCACGCAGCTTGCCATGCGACATTTGCGGCCGCTGGCCCTCCACGTGACGACCAACGGCTTTCTTACCCAGCGCATCGTCGATTTCTGCGAGCGGCGCCGGCGGGAAGCGCCGTTGCATTTGTTGATCTCGATCGACGGCCTCGAGGCGAAGCACAACCAGATCCGCGGCCGCGACGCCGCCTGGCAAACCGCGACCGCCACGCTCCAGGCGCTCGCGCCGCGCCAGCGGGAGTTGAACCTCCGACTCGCCGTCAACCAAACCATCGCCGATGCCGAAGGTGCCGATCAGTACCGGCGCCTGCACGCCTTCCTCCGGCCGCTCGGCGTTCGTCATAACGTGGTATTGGCTTACGATGTCAGCGCCACTTACAGCACGGCGGCGGAACTGGACGCTGCGCCTACGCAGGCCGGCCAGTTCACAACCTTCGGCCGGTTCGGCGAAGATGAACTTCGCGCCTTGCTGGACACGGTGGAAGCCGACGCCAGGGAATTGCCTTTCGCAGAGCGTGCCGCCAAACGCTATTACCTGCGCGGAATCCGCAACCGCCTTCTGAATGGCACGGCCGAGCCGAATCCGCCTTGCGTGGCGCTGAACACCCACCTGCGCCTGTATCCGAACGGCGACGTGCCGACGTGCCAGTTCAACTCGAAGCGCGTCGGCAACCTGCGCAGCCAGACGTTCGCCGAAGTCTGGAATGGCGCGGCCACACACCGTCAGCGCGATTGGGTGCGCCGCTGCCCTGGCTGCTGGGCAGAGTGCGAGATTTTGCCGAACGCGATTTACACCGGCGACCTTCTGGCGGCGACGCTCCGGCCGCGACCCGCTTCAGTCGGCGCTTCGCGAGGCGTCGGTCACTCTGCCTCGCCGGCGGTTGCCGGCACCGCATAAGCCGTGGCGGCCGGCCGGACCTCGGCGACTTCGTCGCGGTGGTCCATCGTCTTGCTCCAAAACAGCCGCCGGCCTTCCAGGTGCCAGACGAGCAGGCGCGGGTGCCAAAGCCCGTCCTGGGTGCGCTGCCGTTGTGTCTCCACTTCGCACTTCCTCACCGCGCCAACCAAGCCCCCCGCGACACTCACTGGTTCCGTGAGGTGAAAGGTGGCTTTGGCAAGAACCGTCTCAGCCTGGTCGATCCAGAGCCGCCCGGCGGTCTTGTTGATGAACCGATCCTTGAGGCCGTGCTCGGGCAGATCATCGCGGGCGGGCGCGAAGTCGATCACCCAGACCGGCCGGTCGTTCAATTCCTCCGCGCCCACAAGACTGAAGCGGAACCGTTTCAGCAGTTCCGGTTTGACCTCGAAATCGTGGCGCTCGTAACCGCGCTTTTCCCCTTTCGGGTCGGCCACGTCGCTTTCGCCGTCGTTCGCTTCATCACCGTTCGGCGAGGTGCCGGGCCGGTGTTCGATTCGCTGGACGGTGCGCTTTTTCAAATCGCCGTCGCCATCGCGCGTTTCGGTGACCTTGGTGCGTACGAAGGCGTAGCGGGTCTTGAAAAGGTTTTCCGCTTCCTGGTCCTTGGCTGCGTTTTCGATGACGCGGAGCAGGATCGGTTCGAGATCCGGGGCTGCCGATGCGCGCGCAGCCGGGCCGGCCCACAAGGCCGCGACGCACCCAGCCAAACAAACGAGACTGACCAGCCGCCCAAGATTATGCCGGCACACGCGAGTTCGCGGCTTGCTGTGAAGGTTGTTCATTCTGCCAGGGCCGCATTGTAGGCGGCGCCGAACGCGCCGGCAAACTCGCCCATTTGCGCCGTCACGATCCTCGCCCGGTGCCCGCCCGGCTGCCACTCGATCGGCGCCAGAAATTCGGCCAACGGTTTGAATAGCGGCTCGCCCGCGCGCGCGATGCCGCCTCCGATGATCACCACTTCGGGGTCGAGAATGTTGATGAAGGAAGCGACCGCGCAGGCCAGCGCGCGAACCGATTTCAGCCAGACTTCGCGGGCGAACACGTCGCCCGCCTCGAACGCCTGTATTAAATCGTGCGTGGTCGCGAACCGGCCCTGGCTGCGCTCGCCGAGGTTGTAGTTGCCGATCGCCCATTCGAGGCTGCCCGGCGTGTTGCAGATGTCGGGCGGCCCCGCCATGTCCAGCACGAGATGGCCCAAGTGGCCCGCGCGGCCGATCGCGCCTTTGAGCAGCCGGCCATCGACCATCGCCGCGCCGCCGACGCCGGTGCCGAGGGTGAGAAGAATGACGTTGCGGGCACCCCTGGCCGCACCCAGCCAGACTTCGCCCATCAACGCGGCATGGGCGTCGTTCAAGACCGGAATGGGTCTGGCTGCGTGGAGGTACTCCGCCCAATCCAGTCCTTCGAGGCCGGGCAGACGGTTCGGCAAAAAAGCGATCGCGCGACCATCGGCGGCGGCGAGGCCAGGCGCGGACAAGCCGATGCGCGCCGGCGGCGCGCCGCGTTCGGCCTGCGCCCGCGCGACCAAAAAGCGGATCGTCTCCGCGAAATGCCGCGGTCGGTCGGGGTCGAACGATTCGTTGTACCGCGCCAACGCCTCGCCCGCGCGCGTCGTCGCCACGGCTTTCACGCTGGAGCCGCCAAGGTCAATGCCCAGGAGGTAAGTCATGGCTCTTCAGTCTCCGCTGGCTGTCCTTCGGCCACACTCCAGCCGCCGTCCACGGCCAGGACCTGGCCGGTGACGAATCGCGATTCGTCGCTCAGGAAAAACACCGCCGCGGAGTCGAGGTCCGCCGGTTGGCCGATGCGTCCGCCGTCCAAAGGTTGTTTGGTGTGGATGAAATCCATGATCGCCGCGTCGCCTTGCGCGCGCCGGGACATCGGCGTGGCGATCAGGCCGGGCACCAGCGCGTTGAAGCGGATGTCCTGCCGGGCGTATTGGGCCGCCGCCGAGCGGGTGAGGGCGATGATGCCCGCTTTGGCGGTGGCGTAGGCTTGAGTGGCGAAGTGCTGAGGCGAAGGCGAAAACGCGAGCACTGACGCCAGATTGAGCACCGCGCCGCCCATGTCTTGCTGGAGAAATTGGCGGACCGCGGCCCGGTTCGAGTAGAACGCGGCGGTGAGGTTCAAGCGCAAGGTTTCCTCCCAGCCGGCGTCGCTCAATTCGTGCAACGGCCCGTCGCCGAACCGGCGCCCGCTGCCGCCGGCAACGTGGTAGAGCCCGTGAAAGCCACCTAACTCGCGCAGTGCGGTTGTTATCGCAGCCGGCGCCGTGCCCGGCTCACGAGCGTCGCCGGTGACGATGCGAGCGGATTCACCCAACTGGCGCCGCGCGGCCATCGCGGCTTCGTCGGCCAGACCGACGACCACCACTCGCGCGCCTTCAGCCATGAACGTCTTGGCGGCGGAAAGACCGATTCCGCTGGTGCCGCCGATAACCACCAGGACTTTGCCAGTCAAACGCGCCGTGCTCATTGGGGGCGGAGTGTGTCCGCCGGGCGGGCGGGGTTCAACCCAGTTCACGCGCGGGTTGTGTCGTGGTTTGGTGGCGGCGGTGTTGCCGCATCGCCCTGCGCCGCCGCAGCGGCGCAGACCGCCATTTGAAGTCAGGACGCCACCCACACACGGAGTTTCAGTGACGGCGCGTGGCGGGTCTCGGATCAAAGCCGGCTGCGCTTGTCGTGTTCATTGCCAGCCCAGGCTTGCGGGCGGGACGCAGGTTTGCCTCCATGTCCACGCCATGCTCGGTTCGATCCGCAAATTCGGCCCGCCTCTGTGCCGGCTCGCCGCCGCGTTGTCGCTGCTGGCGGCGACAGCGTGCAGTCCGGGCCGCTACCTGGCCGGCCGGTTTCTCAAAGCACCCAACACTTATCCCACCTGGATCGGACCTACACCACGGGTGCTCTTCGATTACGATCGCAAGCTGGCGACGGGCCTGCCGACGCGAACCATCGAGGTCGGTCCGCCGGCAGCGGCGTTGCATGTGATCCTTATCGAGCCGGCCAACTACAGCCTCCTGATCGATTCCATGGACCGCCACCACGGCGGGAAAGAGCAAACGGTTGTTTCATTGCGGGTGCAATTGCCGGGCGAACCGTTGCCGGGTCCGCGCGGGCCGAAAGGCACCGTGGTGATCTTGCACGGTTACGGCGTGGATTCGGACAGCATGTTGCCGTGGGCGTTGACGGTGGCGGAGGCGGGCTATCGCGCGGTGCTGGTGGACCTGCGCGGT
>JAKCAB010000413.1 GCA_021839785.1 bacterium
AATGGCGTTTGAGGCCCTGGACGAGGTCGTCGGTGTCCGCCAGCAAGGCGTGGAGCGTGGTCACGAAGTTGGTGTTGGCGGTGACCTGGAGGTTGAGGTTGCTGACGATCGTGCTGAGCTGCCGCAACGGCACGTCGAGCTGGGCCACCATCGCCGCCACGTTGGTGTTGGCGCTGGTGAGCAGCGCGCTCGTGTTGGTGAGGACCATGGTCGTGTTCGTGAGCGCCGAGTTGGCGCTGAGCAACGTGACGTTGGCGTTGGTGGTGGCGGCGAGCACCTGCGCGTAAAGGTCGGGCGGAATCGCCCAGCGCCCGAGCGAGCCGGCGGGTTCGCGCAGGTTGCCGGTGATGGCGGTCACGTTGCTCAAGAGCGGGCGGGCCTCGGCGATCGCCGCGTTGGCGTTGGACGAAAGGTTGGCGACGTTGGTCAGGATGGCGATGAGCTGGTTGGTCAAGGCCAGCTCGGTTTCGCGGACCATCGCGTCCAGGCGATCGGTCAGCGCCGGCGCTTCGTCGGGCGGGAGCCAATAGGCATTTGTGGCCGCGTACGGCACATAGGCGCCGCGTTTCAAATCCCACATGACCGTGATGGGCCGCGTCTTCAATTCGTCGGCGGTCAACGCGACGCGCTCAGCCACGCGGATGCGGTTGGTCCCGAGCGAGGCCACCTTGGCGAGCAAATCGGCGTCCACCGGCGCGAGCGTGAGCCAGCGCGGGGCGTTGGCGTTGGTGAAGGAATCGGGGTTCCGGATCGAGTCCACCAGCAGCCGGTTGCGGTTCGTGACAAAGGCCTCCGCCTCCGTGAGCGAGAACTCGCCGATGTTCCAGACCAGGTGCGTCGGGATGTAATTCGTTCCTTTGGTGACTTCGACGGCGCGTTTGCCCAGGAAGTCGCTCGGGTTCACGCGCACCCGCGAGCCACCGGTCCAGATGTAGCCGTAGTATGGCGCCCGCACGCTGAACTCGATATAAACGTTGTAAAGTTCCTCCGGTTCCTGACCGTCGATCCGGGTAATTTCCCCGACGGTGAAGCCCATGAGCGTGACGGGGTCGCCCACCTTCAGCCCGGCCGCGCTGTACAGCGAGGTGCTGTACCGGACCTTGGTGACGAACCAGCCTTTGCGCTGGCCGGTCTGGTAGAGGTACCAGCCGAAGCCCGTGAGCAAGACCGCCGTGGCCAGCAGCACGAACAGTCCCACCGCGCGCTCGACGCGACTCAACCGGGTGCGCAACTGAGGCGTAAGGTCTTGCACGGGCAGACGCTAGCGGTTCGGCGCGGATTCGGCGAGCAATTCGCGCAGCAACGGCCCGCGGGCCGCCGTCAACTCCTCGCGCCCGCCCAGTACCTGCCAGCCGCCGTCCTGGAGCAGCGCGAACTGCCGCGCCGCCGGCAGCCACGGGCGCAGGTCATCGCAGACCACCATGACGGTCGCGGGTGGCGCACCGGGTGCTTTGGCTTCGCCCGCGGGCCGGGTCAGGAAATCGAGCCACCAGCGCATGTGGCCCGTGTTCAGCGCGGCGAACGGATTGTCCAGCAGCAAAACCTCCGGCGCCAAAGCCATCGCCCGTGCCAGGGCTGCGCGCTGCTGAAACGCCGGGTTGACCTGCCCGGGAAGCCGGTGGGCGATGCCGGTCAAGGCGAACGCCGCCAGCAATTCTTCGATCTCCGCTGCGACCGCGTCGCCGGGGCAGTTGCGGTGGTAGCAGAGCGGCAAGGCCAGATTCTGCGCCACCGTGAGATGGCTCAACAACCGGCCGCCATCGCCGTAAACGAAGCCGATTTTCCGCCGCACCGCCACCTGCGCTTTGCCGGACAACGCCGCCACTTCCTCGCCCCAAAGCCGCACGGTGCCGCCCGCCGGTGCGCGCAGGCCGGCCGCCGTCTCGAGCAGGGCGGTTTTACCCGAGCCAGCCAGCCCGCCCACCGCCCAGAAATCCCCGGCCGCCACCTGCCAGTTCAGGCCGCGCAAAGCAGGCTTGTCGGCGCCGTCCGCCGGCTCGACGGCGACGTCGCAGAGTTCGATGACAGGCGGAAGGTCTTCCATGTGGGACAGTGCGACGAGTTCAGACGAACAGGTAAACGACGATGAACAACGCGTCGATCGCGACGCAGGCCAGCAGCGACGCGACGACCGCCGTCGAGGTGACGCGCGCGACGTCGCGCAATTCGAGCGGGCGGGCCAGGCCCTGGAAACAACTGGCCAGCGCGATCACCAGACCGAAGCCGACCGATTTCAGCCCCAACAGGACGAAGTCCTGCCACGTCAGGGCGAGCGCGAGCTGGCGGAAATACTCGCCCGGCGCCAGCGGCACGTCCTGCAGGAAGGCGAAGAGATACCCGGCCAGCAGCGCGCCAAGGATCAGGTAGGCCGTCAAGGCGAAGACCGCCACCGTCATGCCGATCACCCGCGGCACCACGAGGAAATGGACCGGATCGATCCCCAGCGCTTCGAGCGCTTCGACTTCCCCGGCGGCGCGGGCCATGCCGAGTTGAATGACCGTCGGCACACCCACGCGCATGAGCACGAGCAAGGCCGTCGCCAGCGGCCCGAGTTCGCGCACGACCGCCATGACGAGGGCGGTGCCGATCAAGTGCGGCACGCCCACACCCGCCATCAAGGCCACGGTCTGGCCCACGATCGCCCAACCCATGGCGACCGCGATCACGGAAGTCATCGGCAGGAGCCGGACGCCGGCAAGGGCGGTGTGGTGGCAGATCAGCGGCCGCATGACGACCGGCGCGGTGCGCGCCTTGGTGACCAGCACGCCGAGGGTGATCAGGCTGAAGGCCATCAACTGTTGCGCCGTGGCCGAGGCGCCGAGCAGCCAGCGGCCGACCAGGTGGGTGTAGGAACGGGGCAGCGATGACTCCAACACCGCGTCGAAGGTCAACCAACGGCGCACGTTCGCCAGGCCCTTTACCATGCCGCGAAGCTAAGGCGGCGGGCGGTGGCGGGTCAAAAGCCAATTGGTGCGCGCGCCGGCGGTGACCGTGGCGATTTCGCCGGGGGGAAGGGCCGGGCAGCCATTTTTCTGAAACAACGCGGCCCGAATCCGGGTATCACAGCAGGTAACGAAGAAACCGATTTTGAAAATGGAACGCTTGGAAAGCATGACCTCGACGATGACTCTTCCGCCGCCGGCCTGGCGGACGCAGCGCGCGGCCACACCGGCGACACGGAAAACGGACCGGAACGCGGTCCCCGCCACGACGCGTCCCGAGAACCCGCCTCGCCCTTCCGCGAGTCCGGATGGATGAGCCGGCTGTGGCTGGGGGCGTTGGAGGGCGAGTCACGCCACGCCGAGCCGTTCGAGCGGATGGCGCTGGCACCGCTGGTTGTGGCCGCCGGCACGGCGTTGGTAGGCGCGGTGGCGGCGAACACGCAGTTGGTGACGGGTTGGTCGGGGTTCGTCCAGTGGGTGACTTCCGCGCTGTTTTAGCCGCGGGGCAGGATTTGGGTTCGGCGTCGCGGGTGGAGGAACGACTGGGTTATAGGCGGCGTGCCGGGGCGCAATCGCGAGGTTGCGCCCCAGCCTATTGGGATCCGAGGAGGGCGCGGACTTTGGCCTGCGCCCCCCGCCAACGGCGGTCCCAATCGGCCCAACTCACTTCCCAGGCTTCGCCGGCATACTCGCTGCGGGCGCGGGGCAGCAGTTCGGTCAGGGTCTTCACCTCGGCGGGCAGCGGGTCTTTCTCGCCCCAGCGGAGGTGGGCTTCGAGGAGGTTCAAGCGATTTTCCGGATGGTCGGGACTGAGCTTGATGGCGCGTTCAAGGTGTCGGCGGGCTTTGCCGCGATTGCCCACGCTCACCGGCCAGCCCGGCGCCTCGAGGTACAACAGACCCAGGTTTCGGTCCGGCCCGGCGTAGTCGAATTGCTCGTCCAGTTTCCGGGCGGTCTCAAACAAGGTTTCCATCTCCGCCACCAGGCGGAGCGCGCCCAAGTTTTTCGTGCGTGCCAACTGGCCGAGGTTCATGCCCAGGTAGTACGCGGCGGCGGCGAGCTGGCCGTCGCGCGCCACGGCCCCGCGGCACGCGGCGATGCCTTGGTGGGCGATGTCGGCCCGCTGGGTGTCGTTCGTGGCGAATTCGGCCCAGTCGAAGCACGCGCGCCCGAACTGCCAGGCAGCCGTGTTGTTTGTCGCGGCAAGTTCCAGCCGGCTTTGCGCCTCGCGATACAGCCGCTCGGCGCGCCGCGCAAACCGCTCGTGGGCAGGCCCGGCAAGCGCCTCCTCCGCGCACCAAGCCACCCTCCCCCCCAGCCAAACGGCCGCGCCGACGACCAG
>JAKCAB010000750.1 GCA_021839785.1 bacterium
TTCGGGTCTTCTGGAAATCGAGTGGGTGGTTTTTCGAGGGGGACATGAGTTTGGAGCCCGTCCACGCGATGGATTCTGAGGGCCCCGGGAGGCGAAAAGCTGTACCAAGTCGCGCAGGTCTAAACGTCGTCGTCAATTGCGCGACGCGTACCGATCCCCAGGCTTTCTTCCCGGGGCGTCGGTGCGCGGGATCTTCGGCCATCCCTGGGCGCGTGTGGCGGTGCTGCCCCGTCGTGGAAAAAAACGGTCTGCCACGGGTGGGGGATCGCGTCGCGCAGCGATGACGACCCCAAGGTCCGGCTGGTCCGAGCCCTCTCGTGCGGACCGTTGCGGATCTACCTGGCGGGGGAAGTGCGGCGAGTGGACTGGGCCCTCTGCGGCACCGTGAAACGAGAACGGCTGGACTGGCTGGCGGAGAATCCGCGCTCCCCCCGCCGTTTCGCCATGCTGGTCGGGCGTCGGTGGCGCACCGCAACCATCAAGGACGTGGCGTGGGCATTGCGCCTGGATTGGGAGACCGTCAAGGAGCTGGAAAAGGAATACAGGGCCGAGCCGTTGCGGCGGATCGGCCCGCCCGCTCCGGAGGGGATCGGGATCGACGAGATCTCCCTCCGCAAGGGACACCCCTACCGGATTGTGGTGAGCGCTCTGATCCGTGGGCGACCGATCTGGTTTGGCGGGGGGGATCGTTCGGAGGCCAGCCTGGCTCAGTTTTATCGCTGGCTGGGGCCGAAGCAGGGCCGGCGGGTTCGCCTGCCCCTGAGGGACATGGGGAAGCCCTTTGCCAACGCGACCCGAGCGGCGTTGCCCGGAGCCGCGATTCTCTTCGACAAGTTCCAGGTGATGCGGCCTTTGGGCGAGGCGCTCGCTCAGGTGCGCAAGAGCGAGTATGCCCGGCTGAGCGGCCCGGAACGGCGGTTTATCAAAGGCCCGAAGTACGCGTTGCTGTCCCCCCGGGAGAACCTCACTTGGGACGGGCGGCGGGCCCTGCGCGAGGTGCGGCGGATCAACCGGCGCCTGAACGTCGCCTACGGGCTCAAGGAAGCGTTCGGCCAGTTGTGGGACTACCAGCGCGAAGCGTGGGCCTGGAAGTGCTTCCAGAACTGGCGGAGCGCCTTGCGGTGGCAACGGCTCAGGCCCGATCAAAAGTTCGCCCGGACGATCGAGAAGCCCTGGCCGGGGATCGCCGCCTACTGCCAGCCCGAGAACAAGGTCTCGCTGGGGTATGTCGAAGGCTTGAACAACAAGATCCGGGGGATCCAACGCCGAGCCTACGGGTCGAGAGACGAGGCATCCCTGCGGCTGAAAGTGCTGACCGGCACGCGGCCCCAGATCTGAAGTCCGGTGCGGGCCGCCGCCGCCTCGCGGACTCGGCGGCGGCCCCACCGGCCCGCCCAAGGAGGCCCCCCTCCTTGGCGCCGTTGGGTAGCGTTTCTTAGCAGGTTTCCCCATGGTCCCTCGTCAATCTCGGCCTCCCAATCACCCAAAACCCCCCACTCGATTTCCAGAAGAGGCCCTTTCTGTTTCCGGGTTCGCTTTTCCGTGGCCAGCTTCGCGCGGAGTTCCGCGATGTTTGCACCACCAAGTTCCGGGTGGTTCGCCAGCAGTTTCGCCAAAGCTGCATCAATTTCCGCATCTCGCTTGGAAAAACGCCTGCAAATTTCCTCAGACACCCCCTCGATTTCAAAATCGCCGCGTGACCGATTGCGAATCCGATACCCGAACACCTTCAAGTCACGGGCGAATTCGTGGTAGTAGATGTTTTCTGCGAATTTCCTCACCCGTAGCGGTTCGTAATTCTCAAGTGCTTTCCACCGGTTTTCCACGGCGTCAAAAGTCGCGTTGAACACGATGCAATGGGTGTGCAAATGCGGGTCAAGGGCGCGGGAGGTGTCATGAGTAAATTGGGCGGCGACGAAATTCCCGGTAAGCCGTTCGCTTCGCACACCACCAACGCGAACACGAGTTGCCGCAAAAGCCTCAAAATCCTTCAAGGCTGCCTGCACCGCACGCGCATGCGCCTCGAAAATCCGTTCGTCATTGCCGAGGAAACCCACGAGAGAAACCGATTTGGGTGGTGAAAAGGGCCTCTAGAAACCCGCAGGCCGGCCCGACTTCGCGCTAACCGGCCAGCCGGCCGTCGGCCAGCCGAAGCTGCCGCCCGGCGGCGCCCGCCAGCGCCGGGTTGTGCGTGACCACCACGACGGTCAGGCCTTCCGCGTTCAGTTGCCGCAGCAGCGCAATCACGGCTTCGCCGGTGACGCTGTCCAGGTTACCGGTCGGCTCATCGGCCAGGAGCAATGCCGGTTCGTTCACCAACGCGCGGGCGATCGCCACCCGCTGCATCTCGCCGCCGGAGAGTTCGTGCGGCCGGTGGTTGCGACGCGACGAAAGCCCCACCTTTTCCAGCAGCCGGCTCACGCGCCCGTCCGCCGTCCGCCGCGCGAAGACCAGCGGCAAAGCCACGTTTTCCGCCACGGTCAGGGTGGGCACCAGGCCGAAGTGCTGAAAGACGAATCCCAGCCGCTCACGCCGCAGATGGGTGCGCCCGCGTTCGTTCAATTGCTGCACTTCCCGGCCCTCGAGCCAGAGCCGGCCGGAGCTCGGCGCGTCCATGCACCCGAGGAGGTTCAACAGCGTCGTTTTTCCCGCGCCGGAGGGACCGACGATGGCGACGAACTCGCCGCGGCGGACGGTCAAGGACACGCCGTCCAGCGCACGCACGTCTTCGGCGGCGCGCCGGTAAACCTTCGTCAGCGCCTCGGCCGCCACGACCGCTTGATCGGGGGACGGATTCACCAACCGCCTCCCAGTCCGCGCATCGCCGCCTGGGGCGGGACTTCGCACGCGCGCCACGCGGGCACCCAGGCGGCCAGGGCACCGAGCGCGACCGCCCCCAGCACACATGCGCCGCACGCGTAGTTGTCCCAGGCCGCAAACCCGCCGGCCGGCACGAGCGGCAGGCGCGTCCTTAGCCAAACTTCCAGGCTGCGCGCGCCCGCCACGGCAAGGGCGATGCCCACCCCCGCCCCGGCCAGACAAACCATGACGGCCTCGGCCAGGACCACCCGGACAATGTCCGCGCGCGACGCGCCCAGCGCGCGGAAGACACCGATCTCGCGCGTGCGTTCGCCGACCGCCATCAGCAACGCGTTTGCCACCCCGACGACCGCGACGAGCCCGGCCACGACGACGATGCAGGCGAGCAGCGAACGGGTGGAGTTGATGAGTTGCTGGAACGTGCGGAAGAGGTGCGTGAGCGGCACGACGTTCAGGTTCATGCCTGCCCCGCAACCGTGGAGTTGACGCACCATCTCGTCCAGACGCGTCGGGTCAGCCAGCCGCACCAGCACATGCGTCAGTTCGTTCGGACGGCGGAACTGGCGTTGCGCCTCCGCCAACGGCAGGTGGATGAAATAGTCTTCGGCGCCGTGCGTGACTTCGAGGAGGCCACAGATCGTGGCGGAAACGTTCGTCAAGCCTGGGAGCCGAACCGCGTCGCCCACGTGCCAGCCGTAGCGGTGGGCGAGTTCGCAGCCCGCGAGGATCTCGGCGCCGTGCTCGGGGAAACGGCCGCGAATTCGCCATTGCGGGCGCAGGCCGAGCAGGGACGCGTCAGTGCCGACGTACACCACGAGTTGGCCGGCCGGGTCGCGCAGCGCGCTCATCAACGCCGGCATCGCCGCCTTCACGCCCGGCACAGCCCGAATTTCGGCGAGATAGTCCGCTGACAAATGGCAGGGCCAGTTGGCGCCGTGCAGCGCCAGCGAGGCGGCGTCGTACGGGCAGCCTTTCGGCACGACCAGGATGTGTGCGCCCAGGCGATCCAATTCCGCCTGCAGTCCGCGCCGGTAGCCGCGCTCGAAGGCCACCAGGCTGAACAAGGCGGCCACGGCGAGGCTGACGCCCATCACCGTGACTCCCGTGCGAACCGGACGGCGCCGCCATTCGTTCCAAGGCAGGATGAGCCAGGAGGTTTTCATGCGGTGCGCGTGGCCTCTGCCGGGGCCATTCGGAGCGCGCACACCGCCGGGTACAGCACCGCCACCAGGCCAGTGCCAACGCCAAGCAAGATGCTTTGGCCGATCAGCGGCAGACTCAATGGCGTGGCCAGTCTCTCCGGCGCCAACGGAATCCACTGGCGAACCGCGTCCTGAATCCAGGCGCCTCCAAATGCCGCGCCGAGCAACCCCGCCAACGCGGCGGCACTGGTCAGGAGCAACGCTTCGACCGCCAACGCCAGGACCACCTGGCTGCGCGAGGCACCCAACGCG
>JAKCAB010000019.1 GCA_021839785.1 bacterium
GTCGAACTTGACCGACGGGGGGAAGACGCGCGCGATGGCGTTCTCCAGTTCCTCCTTCAAGTCCAGCTTTTCCACCCGGCCTTCGACGAGTTGGGAATAGCCCATCAACTCGGTGATCAGGCGGTCCGACTTCTCGACCTCCTCGCGGATGATCTGGATTTGCTGGGTGATGGTCTTGCCTTCCTTGACGGTCTTCTGGAGCGTGTAGGAGGCGGTGTTGATGATGGCCAGCGGGTTCTTGAGCTGGTGGGCGATCTCGGCGGCCAGCCGGCCCGAGGCGGCGAGTTGCTCCCGGCGCAGGGCCAGCTCGGCCTGTTCGTCGCTGGTGCGGCGCCGGCGCTCGAGCAGCGTCTGCAAGCCATAACACCACACCGCCACGGCCGCCAGCAGCAGGAGGCGCAAATAGAACGCCTGGCCCAGCCCCGCCGCGACGGCGAAGGGATCCGGCCACTTCGCGTTGGCGCCCGCCGCACCTTTGCCGTCCGGGGTGGAAATCAACGCGTCCGCCACCGCGCCCGCCGCATACGCCAGGATCGTGAGCAAATTCAACGTCGCCTGCGGCGCCACCGCCGGGACGCTGATGCAGTTGCGCACGATCAGCACGAGGTAAACCCAATACACGACGCTGGACACGCCATCCGTGAGGGCAATGATCCCGGCGAGGAACCAGGCATCCAGCAGCGCCACACTGAACACCAGGCTTTGCAACGCGGACGCGCTCAAGTGCTCCGACCCCGCCAGCAGGAGGCCGGTCCCGACGTTCAGGGCGACGTAAAGGACGAAGAGGCCTTGGACGACCCGCAGCGCGACCTGCCACTGGGCGTGGATCGGCGGCTCCTGGCCGTACAACTCCAGCCGCGGATAGCGTTCGCCCAACATGTCCGACCAGAAGAGGTAGTAAGCCAGCAGCGCCATCACGAGCACCTTGATCACCAGGATCAAATCGCGCTCGTACAGCCGCGCCGGCCCTTCACCGTGGCGCAACGGATCGCGGAGCGTGGCCCACTCCGTGAAGGTCTGCTTGAGCGCCTGCCAGCTCGGGAAGATCATGGTCCAGCCAGGTTATGGCGCCGCCGGCGGGCTGCCCACCAGCGCCAGCGCGCGGGCGGCGATCTGGTCCACCGGCCACAGCCGACCGATGCCTTCGTAACCGCACGCCAGCGCTCCTGCCTCCGGCCCGATGAATTCGACGCCTCGCGCCTTGAGCGTGCTCACGTGTTGCTGCGTGGCCGGGTGAAGCCACATTTTGCCGTTCATCGCCGGCGCCACCAGCACCCGCGCCTCGGGCCGCAACGCCAACGCGAGGCAACTCAAGGCGTCGTCGGCCAAGCCCAGGGCCAGCTTGGCGATGGTGTTGGCCGTGGCGGGCGCGACCAACAGCAGATCCGCCTCGTCGGCCAGCCGGATGTGCACCGGCTGCCAGCCTTCCGCGTCATCGTAGAGATCGGTCACCACCGGATTGCGGGACAGCGTCTTGAACGGCACCGGCGTGACGAATCGCTGGGCGTCCGCCGTCATGACCACGTGCACGGCGCAGCCGGCCTTGGTCAAGGTGCTCGCCAAATCCACCGCCCGGTGCACCGCGATCGAGCCGGTCACGCCCAACACGATTTGCTTGCTGGCTCCCATGTCGTTTCCGGTCGGCGTCCCCGGTCCGGCTACACCCCCGCGGGGGCGGCCGAGCGCCGGGATCTCATCTTTTCCGCTTCGTAAATGGCGCGCACGCGCCGCAGGTCTTCCTCCACCGTCGAACTCGGGACAAGGTAATCGAAGCGATGCCACTCGGCGACCTCGTCCCGCACCGCGGCCAGGCGCCGCGCCACCACGTCGGGGGCATCGTGCCCCCGGCGCGCCAGGCGCTCCGCCAAGACTTCAACCGAAGGCGGTGTCAAAAAAACGGTCACCAGCGCGGCGCCCAACTCGGCATCCGCCGCCGCGTGCTCGCGGATGCTGGCAGCGCCTTGAACATCCACGGTCAACAACACATCGCGGCCGGAGCGCAGCCGTGCCGTCACTTCGTTGCGCAAAGTGCCATAGCGGTTGCCATAGACCTGCGCGTGCTCCAGAAATTCGCCGGCAGCCACGCGGCGCTCGAACTCCTCAAGCCCGAGAAAATGGTAGTCCACCCCGTCGGTTTCGCCCGGCCGGCGCGGGCGCGTGGTGCAGGTCACGACCCGCGTCAGGCCCGGCACGGTGGCGAGCAACTGCTGACAGACCGTGGTCTTGCCACCGCCGGACGGCGCGGAGATCAGGAGCCAGACCGGCTGGGGCGGGTGGCCGCGACGGGCATGCGCGGCGCGATCTGCCTGGGCGGGAATGGCCATCGGTGGCTTCATCGCTCGCCGCGCCTACTCCACGTTTTGCGCCTGTTCGCGGAACTTCTCGAGCTCGGCCTTCAACGCCACGACCGCCCGCGAGATTTCCCCGTCGTTTGCCTTCGAGCCGATCGTGTTGATTTCCCGTCCGATCTCCTGGGCCAGGAAATCCAGCATCCGCCCCACCGGCTCGGTGGACCGCACGCAATCGTCGAACTGGCCGAAATGACTTTGCAGCCGGGTGAGTTCCTCGGTGATGTCCGAGCGATCGGCGAAAAAAACGACCTCGCGAACCACGCGTTCGTCGTCGGGGCTGATGGCTTCCAGACCCGCGACGCGAATGCGTTGGAGCAACTGGCGCTGGTAGTCACGCGCCACCTGCGGCGCCCGTTTGCGCACTGCCGCCACCAGCTTTCGCATCGCCGCAACGCGGGTGCGCAGGTCCTTGGCGAGGTGGGCGCCTTCGGTCTGGCGGGTTCTCAGCAGCGCGGCCAGGGCGCGGTCGAGCGCCGTCTCCAGCAGCGGCTCGAGCGCCTCGGCATCGGACTCGGGATCGTCCGGGCGCACGACTCCGGGCACCCGCAGGAGCGTGTCCAGAGTCACCCCGCCGGACAAATCCAGCGCGGCCGCCAGCCGTCCCAGTTCGGCGGCGTAAGCCTTGGCGAGCGCCACGTTCACCCGCACCGGGCCGCGCCACCCGGTGTCGCCGGCGTGCAACGTCACGCGCACCGACAAACGGCCGCGGGCCACCCGCCGGTGCACCTCGTCGCGAATCCGCGATTCCAAGGGCTCCAGTTCGCGGGGGAGACTGAGCAGAATCTCGCTTTGTTTGCGGTTCACCGAACTGACCTCGACGGTCACCTTCAAGCCGTCGCGCGCCGCTTCGCCGCGGCCGTAGCCGGTCATGGACTTCATCGGCAGCGGATTATGCGGAAGCGCCGGCCGGCTGTCGAACATGGAGTGGCGCCCGTTCTATGACCGGATGCCGTCAAGAGCGGTGCGGAACGCGGGGAGCAGGTGGCGGGATCAGCGTCGATTCACGCCGGCGAGCCCCAGAAAGGCCACCACCCGGAGCGCCCCGGCCGGCCAGCGGCGACAACCCCGCCCAAGCCTTCGCCTCTTGCGGCGAACTCGCGGCCTTCGAGAAATAGCGGCGGCGCGCAAGGCAGTAAAACCGCCAACATCTTCTGCGTCGGTGGCAACTCGAGCGGCGCGCCTGGTCTTTTCAACCCCAGACCTCGACCGCCGTTGACGGCGATCCCTCAACTTGTCGGACCATCTGGCTGGCGATCTTCATCCGCAATGCCGAGCCCGACTGAACCGGCCCGCAATAGCCTCTTGCTCAGTCGCGCTGCGCTGACTTAGATTGTGCCCGTGAAGCTGCAACTGGACCACCTGCCTGCGTCTTTGCGCGCACGACGCGACTGCCTCGCGCGATGTCTGGAGGCGATAAACCGGGCCGTCCCGCTCAAGGCCGTTTATCTCTTCGGCTCGCACGCCCGCGGCGAGGCCCGGCCCGATAGCGACGTGGACCTTTGCCTCGTGGCTGAGGGCGCGGTGGCGCAACTCAAGGCAGCCCAGTCTTTTCGGCGCGCCATGCGGCCCGTGCGCCCCAAGCCGGCCTTCACCCTCTTGCCCATCGCCCCGGAGCGATTGGAGGAAAAGAAGGCGATGGGCGACGCCTTTTTTGCCACCGTGCTCCGGGAGGGGGTGCTCCTTGCCACGGAAGACTGATGCCAGCAACCCGGCGGACTGGCTTTGGCTGGCCCGCTCCGAGCTGGAGGTAATCCGCCTGGCCTCCGCCCAGCAAACCGGATTCATCGTCTGCCGGAGCAAACTCGCCGAGGTTGTCGAGAAGACGATGAAGGCGGAATTGATCCGCCTTGGCTGGTCTCTGGAGCGCACCCACGACCTCGAACGCCTCCTCGATGAACTGGTGGCGCGTCAATCCGACCTGGT
>JAKCAB010000294.1 GCA_021839785.1 bacterium
ACACTATCTGAACTCGGTCGGGCCGGGCAGCTTCTGCGCCAAGGGTGCATTGAACATTGCCCTGCTGGACGGCGCGGCGAAACGTGCCGGCAAGCCGTTGCACGATTTTCTCGGCCTCGCGTTCACGGAAGGCAAACACCTCACGTCGTTCAGCATCGGCATCGCCACGCCGGAAGTCATCCGCCAAAAAGTGGCCGCCGCCGCCGACTTTCCGGTGCTGAAGCTCAAGCTCGGCAGCGCGGACGACCGGGCAGCGCTCCAGGCGTTGCGCGAAGTCGCCCCGGAAAAACGAATCCGGGTGGATGCCAACGAAGCCTGGCACACCAAGGAGGGCGCACTCCGGAACTTGGAATGGCTCGCCACGGATGGAAAGATCGAATTCGTCGAACAGCCGATGCCCGCGGCCTGCGCGCCCGCGGACCAGGAATGGCTGAAGGCGCGGTCGCCGTTGCCGCTCATGGCGGACGAAGCCTACGTGTATGCCGGCGATGTGGAGCCCTGTGCGGCCGGGTTCCACGCCGTGAATGTGAAGTTGGTCAAGGCCGGCGGAGCCAGTGCCGGGCTCGAAGCGTTGCGGGCGGCGCGGAAGGCAGGGTTGAAAACCATGCTGGGCTGCATGATCGAGTCGAGCGTGCTGATCAATGCCGCCGCCCACTTGGCGGAGCTGACCGACTACCTGGACCTGGATGGCAACCTCTTGACCACGAACGATCCTTTCCGTGGCGTCGGCTGCCGAAACGGTGTACTCTCCTTCGCCGACGCACCCAGCCCGTTCGGACTCCAAGTCGCCCCCCGGTAAGCGATTGAGATGGACAGTGCCGCGCGGAAACGGCGGCAACGAACGAAGCGGGTTGGTATCGTTATTGCTTAGTAACGTGAAACGCTGTATTCGTCGCGGTCGCCTGTTCTTGGGTGGTGCATGGACGTTGGGAATGCGTAACAAGACGGTAAAATTTCGGTTGCAGATGCGTGGCCGATTCGGCAAACACGGAACAACCTAATCACTGCGGACATGGGCCCCGACAGGTTGCAAATGCAACGGTTGGAGTACAAGTACCTCATCAGTGAACGCAAGGCACTGAAGGTACGCGAGTACGTGCGCAGTCATCTGGAGCTGGACGAATACGGCATCAACAAACCCGATTGCTCCTACACGATCCACAGTCTGTACCTGGATTCCGACCCGTTGACGACTTACTGGGAGACGATCAACGGCTGCCAGAACCGCTTCAAGTTGCGGATTCGCTACTACGACGACAGCCCCACGGCACCGGCGTTCTTCGAAATCAAGCGGCGGGTCAACGACGCCATCTTGAAGCAACGGGGCGGGGTTCACCGCGAGGCGGTTGCGTGGTTGCTGGCCGGCCAACTGCCTAATCCCGAGCACCTGTTCTCCGTCCAACCCAAGCAGGTGGTGGCGCTCCAGCGGTTCAGCCAACTCATGCTCACTCTGCGCGCCAGCCCCAAAGCCCACGTCTGCTATCGCCGGGAAGCCTGGGTCAGCACGCAGGACAACTCGGTGCGCGTCACCCTGGACCGTGACGTGCGGGTGGCGCCGGAGTTTTCCGCGCGGCTGGGCACGGACACGGCGAAGTGCGTGACGCCCTTCGGCGACGAAGTCATCCTGGAATTGAAATTTACCGGGCGGTTCCCGAGCTGGTTCCGCGAACTCACCGAAGCCTTCAGCCTGTTTCGAGGTTCGGCGGCAAAATACGCGGATGGTGTGGCCGCCATCGGCGAGGAGACCTTCTATCAACATGCCAGGGCCAACGGCGTCCCGGAACCCGTGCCAGAGGTGGCGCGTAAACCGGGCGCGGAGACGCTCCCGCGGTTGGCGGTGGCGCCGGCGGTTTGAGGATTTTATGGATTGGCTCTTTCGAGGTGACTATGCGGCGGCGCCGACCAGCGTTCCCCTGCTGGTCCTGGCGCTGGTACTCGCCTTCCTGGGCGGCCAGGCATTGGCCTGGGTGTATATGATCACCCACAGCGGTCTCTCCTACTCGCGCAACTTCGTTGCCTCGCTGATCGTCATCCCCGTCCTGACCGCGGCGGTGATGACCGTGCTGGCCGACAACCTCGTCACCGCCTTCGGCATGATGGCCGTGTTCGCCATCGTCCGGTTTCGGAACGTACTGCGCGACACCCTGGACACCAGTTACATCCTGTCGTGCCTGGTGATCGGCATGGCCTGCGGCACCCGCCGCTACCCGGTGGCCATCGTGGTCACGGTGCTGACCAGTGCGATCATGTTGTACATCTGGGCGACCGCCTTTGGCAGCCGGCATCGGTACGATGTGATTTTGAACCTGCACTGGGGCCGGTCTCTGGCTGAACTGGATGAAGTGCGGACCTTGTTCCGCCGCCACAGCCGCCGCACGCACTGCGCCAGCCAGCGCCTCAACGAAGCCTACGGCGGCACCGACCTTTCTTACCGGCTCTTGCTCCGGGATCCGAATCGACTGGAAGACTTGATGAAAGAACTCAAGACCGTCACCGGCATCTCCCGCGTCACCAGCCTGCAGGCCGAAGACGAGTCCGAAGTTTGACCCATGAATCCCCTGCCGCCCATCCCGACCCCGATGGCCCTGCGCTGGCGCGAATTCCGAATCCGCGCGCTGCCGCCGCTGGTGTTCGTCGCCGGTGGTTTCGCCGCCGTCTGGATCTGGCAACACGACGTTGCCGCCCCCACCTTGGTCGGTGAAGTCGAGGCCCGGCGCGCCGTGGTGGCCAGCATCCGTGCCGGCACCGTCTCCAAGCTGAACGTGGACCGCTTCTCGCCCGTGCGGGTCGGCGACCCCGTCGCCGAGGTGCTGGTCTGCACACCACAGTACTTCGAGAGCTCGATCGGCGTGGTGAAAGCCGAGGCCGAGGTGCTGCGCCTGCAACTCGATCCAATCGTCACCCAGGAGCGGTCGAAGGTGGATTTCGAGCGGTTGCGGCTCGAAGTACTGGACGGAAGAGTCTCGCTCGCGGCCGACCAGATGCAGTTGCGCTACGCCGAGGCCGAGTACAATCGGCTTGCGTCGCTCTACCAGGATCAAAGCGGCGTCGTCTCCAAAGACCTCTTCGAGCAGGCACTGCGAAACCGGGACACGCTGCGCACCCAAGTCGAGGGTCGTGGCAAAATGCTGGAAGACCTCACGGCCAGCTTGAACTCCCTCCGTTCAAGCCGGCCGTTGCCGCCCGCCAAGTCCGGTGTGCCTGAAGGCTGGCAGGCCGCCTTGGATTTGCAGGAAGAGCGTCTCAAGCAGACGCTCGCCGAATTCAGCCCCGTCACGCTCACCGCCCCCATCGACGGTATGGTCAGCACGGTCTATCGCCATTCCGGCGAGACCGTGGCCGCCAACGAACCGATCGTGACGATCACCTCGACGAACAGCGAACGGATCGTCGGCTACCTTCTGCCCCCCTGGCCGTTCGAACCGAAGGTCGGGGCGCCGGTGGAAGTCCGCTCGCGTTCCGGCTCGCGCAGCATTGGGCGCGCTTGGATCACCAAGGTCGCCGGCCATCTCGATCTCGTGACGACGAGCCTCACGCTGGCCGGCAGCACCCGCCCGAACTTGTTTACCGCTCGCGGACCCGGCGCGGAATTGGGGGCGGGCAATCAGCCGTTGCAGGCGGGGCTGCCGTTGGAATTCACCATGCCGGAAGGCCTGCGGTTGCTTCCCGGCGAAACGGTCGATCTGCGGTTGCTCGGCGAGGGCCCGGTAGCCAAGACGAATTGATCCCGGCCCGACACTGGCCGGCGTGATCCCCGCCAACCTCGGCTTGCCAGCGCCGGGTCCGGCGCTCAGATTCTTCGCGTGCACATTCCGGACGGCTTCCTGAATCCAGCCACCTGCGCCGGCGCTGCCTTGCTGGCCGGGGCCGGGCTCGCGGCGGCCAGCCGCAAAGTCACCGCCGGCTGGAATGACCGCACCGTGCCGCTGCTCGGCGTGATGTCCGCGTTCGTCTTCGCGGGCCAGATGGTCAACTTCCCCGTGGCTGGTGGAACTTCCGGACATTTGCTCGGCGGGGTGCTGGCGGCGGTTTTGCTCGGCCCACATGCCGCCGCGATGATCCTGACGGTGGTGGTCGCCGTGCAATGCCTGTTCTTCCAGGATGGCGGCGTCACCGCGCTGGGGGCGAACGCGCTGAACATGGCGCTCGTGGGCGTCTATGGCGGTTACGCCGTTTTCTCCGTGGCGACCAAACTCGTGCCGGGACCGCGCGGACGGTGGATCTGGATCGCGTTCGGCTCCTGGTGCTCGGTTC
>JAKCAB010000670.1 GCA_021839785.1 bacterium
GGGGTCAGTTTGATGAGCGACTCGATGGAAGCGCGCGCGCCCGCGGCGGTGCGCGTTTCGATGATTTCGCCCAGGAGCATGAAGAAGGCGACGATGCCTGCGGTCTGGTAATCGCCCACCCCGAGCGAGGTGGTGCCGGTGCCCAGCGCGGCGGCGCCTTTGCCGAACGAGGCCAGGACGGCGATCGCGACCAGCTCGTTGATGCTCAGGATGCCGCGGCGGAGATCCTGGGCCGCCGTCATGACGATTGGCGCGCCGAGGATGATCGCGCCGATCATGGCGCTGGCGCTGGCCACCATCTGGCCGCTGGCGAACAGCCAGCTCACCAGAAACGAATTCACGATGAACATCATCCCGACGAGCGTCTGCGTGAGGTGCACCGGGATGTGCTCGTGGTCGTGGCCGCAGCCTTCGCAGCGCTCGGGGTCATGACCGTGCTCCGGGTCATGATCGTGGTGATGAGGGGGCGCGTGGTGGGACGCGGATTCCTGACGGGTGAGGAGGGAAGTGACTTGCATGGCCAGCGATCTCAGGTTGCCGCGCGCGGCCGGCGAGGGCCGGGGCGGTCTGCGGAGCCGGGGTTGGGCGTCGAAAGTGTCATGCGGGACCGGCGGTTACCGTGACTCGGGCGCTTCTTTCTTGAGCGGTTCCCGACTCAACTGTAGCCGCACTTCGCGGGTTTGTCCTTCCGGGGTTTCGGAGAGGAAGAATTTTTCCTGGGCGTTGGTCATCACGCGCCCCATGCGCGCCGCGAGCAAGCGGTCTTTGAACAACATCGGATCCTTAAGGTACTCGGGCAACTGATCCTTGAACGCCCTGGCTTCCGCGCTGATGGCGGTGACGAAGCGGTTGCTGCTGCCCACGCCGCGGGCGATGATCGCATCCGCCTCGCCCTGGGCCTTGCTCGTGACCTGGTCCTGGTATCCCAGCGCGTCGCTAATCCTCTGGCTGCGCTCCTGTTCGGCGGAGTTCACGGCCTCGAACGCGGCCCGCACGTCCGCCGGGGCCTTGGTTTCCACGTCGCTGGGTTCCATGGTGATGCCCAGGTCGAGTTCGCCGGCTTTGGCCCGGAAGCGGTCCAGCACGAGGTCGCGGAAGCCGCTCTTGTCCTTGTAGAGCGCGTCCTCCGCCGTGGTGCGGGCGGAGGCGTAAAAGATCGCTTCGTTCAGGACGTTGGTCAGGAGCGCGGTGACGTTGGTGAAGCCGAAGGTGTAGCGGATCGGATCGATGATGCGGTATTTCACTGTGGCCCGCACGTGCAGGATGTTGCCATCGGCGGTGAGCGTGTAGCCGTCCGCCTCCGGGCTGAGCGAACCCCGCGGGGTCGGTTCCTCGTTGTTGGCCTCCATCTCCGGCGTGGTGGCGTACCAACCCGTCGTGGAGGTGACCGTCTGGATCTGGCCGATCGGAATCCGCACGACCTCGTTGATCGGGTACGGCCAGGCCCAATGCCAGCCGGGCTTGCGAAGTTGTTCGCTGGGCACGCCGACCGGTTTGCCGAAGCGCAGGATCACGGCCTGCTCGTTCGGCTGAACGATGAACATGCCGGAGCAAAAGAACACCAACACCAGGATCGCCATGATGAACTTGACGATCCGGAAGCTGCTGCTGAACGCCTCGGACAGCGCCTGCGAACTGGCGTCCTCCACGCCGGGTGGCGGCGGAGGCGGCGGGGGCGGCGGTTGGGACCCGGGAGATTCGGGTGTTGGAAGAATCGGGTCGCTCATGGCGTTCGGGCCTCGTTAGTTCGTGTGACCCGCCGGGAGGATCTGGCCGCGGAGCAAGTCGAACGGCGGCGTGCGCGGGTCGAGCACCAGCGTGGCCCGCTCTTTCAGCGACTGCTCCAACGCGTCGAGTTTCAGCAGGAAAACCGCCAGTTCGGTGTTTTGCTCGAAAGTCTTGAGGTCCTTGGCGGCCTTGGCCTCGGCCTCGCCGACGATCTGGCGGGCGCGGCCGTCGGCGTCGGCCAGGATTTGCTCGCGCTTCAGGTCGGCGGCGGAGCGGATGGCGATGGATTCCTTCTCGCCCTCGCCTTGGAACTGCTTCACCAACCGCTCGCGCTCGGCCTTCATCCGGTCAAATACTTTGGTGGTGATGCTCTCCGGCAGCCCGATTTGTTTGATGCCCAACAGGACGACTTCCACGCCGTGGTTGTCCGCCGCCTTGGCTTTCAACGTGGCGAGCATCTCTTTCTCGATCTCGTCAAACTTCAACGCCTTCGGATCCACAGAAATGAAGTCGCCCAACGGATGCCGGCCCACGGTGTTGTTCTTGGCGTCGCGCAACAGAATCTCCAGGTTTTGCTCGGCGCGCGCTTCCTCGCCGCCGAAGAGTTCGAGGAATTTCCGCGGGTCGTTCACGCGCCAGCCTATGAACGCCTCGATGACGATGATCCGGCCGTCGCGCGTGGTGGTTTGCTCGTACTTCTTCTCGAGGTTATGGATGCGGTTGTCGAAGCGGTGGACGTTTTGCAGCGGCCAGGGCAGGCGGGTGTAAAGCCCGGGTTTGTCGATGCTGCGCGAGTACTTGCCCAGCGTGGTGACGACCACCACCTCGGTCTGGCGCACCTGGAAGAAAAAGAGCATCGCCAGAAAGATCAACACGACCACCAGGCCGGTGGCGAGGGTGAGCGGGTTCTTGTTCATGGTTCGGTCAAAGACGGTTCGGCCAGTCAGTTCTTCTTCGGTGGCGGCAGGGTGATGTCGAGCAGGTCCTGACGAATCTTATCCTCCAAGTTCAGGATCACGACCTCGTGCGTGTTGGTGGGCACCACCACGTACTTGCGGACCGGCGCGAGCGCGCGGCTGACGGTGTCGAGGTAGGTCCGCAGGCGGTACACGTCCGGCGAGGCGTTGTAGGCGAGCACCTGGTTGGTGAACCGCGCGGCGGTGCCGGTGGCAGCCGAAGTGAGGCGGGCGCGGTACGCCTCGGCTTCGTCCACTTTGCGGCTGGCCTCGGCCTGCGCCAACGGCAGGCGCTCGGCGGCGTAGGCTTCGGCGTAGTAGTTCGTCGCCTCGCGGTCCTGCAACGCACCGAAGACCTTCTCGAATTCCGGCGCCACCTTGACGGGGGGGTGGATGCCGTGCAGGCCGACGAAAAGAATGTTCACGCCGAGTTGCAGGGCGTCGGCCCGCGCCTGGATTCGCTGGCGCAGGATCTCGGTGGCCGGGCCGCGACCCGGCCCCATGATCTCGTCGAAATCGACGCTGACCAGGTAACGGACCACTTCGCTGGTGGTGAGGTCTTTGAGCAGCGCCGCGGCGTCGGTGTGGCCGTAGGCGTAAGCCTTGAGGTCCTTGATCTGGTATTGCACCGGCAGGCTCACGGTGAGGAGGTTCACCGGCACGGCCTGCTCGCTGTTCGTGTTGCCGTTACTGTTCATGTCGCGGCTGGCCACCAGCAGGTTGAACTCCTCCTTCGCGTGCGGCTTGGACCAGAGGAGGGTGCGCTGTTTCCGGAACTCGTCGCCTTCCACGATGCCGACGGTGAAGCTCTGAATGCGGTCCGTCTGGTACCGGTACCCCCGGTCGATCGGCCAGGGCCACTTGAGGTGCGGTCCGGGGTTGAGCACTTCCCGCCCCGCCACCGGCCGGCCGAAGCGCTCCAGCAGCGCCTGCTCGCCTGGTTCAAGAAACACGAAACAGGTGGAAAACAGCAGGATGGCCAGTTGCACCAGCACCAGCCAGACGAAGGCGCGTTCGAGGAACTTGTAGAACCAGGTTTCCGAAACCTTGAACCCGAACTGGTAATCCAGCGCCTGCGCCGCCGTGGTGATCAATCCGCCGGGCTGGCTCAGAATGCCAATCAGCCGGCTCTCGTAGAGCGGGTGCTCGGCCTGGCCTTTGACGCGTGGCCGGTAAATCTCGAAAACCAGCGTGATCAGGTTCTCCACCGCCACGAGCCCCAGCACGACGGTCAACACGCGGGCGGCGATCGGATCCACGTTCGAGTAGCCGGCCCACCCGGCGGTTTCCACGCCGGCAGTGACCACGCTCAGGACCGACCCCAGCAACAGGTAACTGGCCTGCGGGCGGAGCAACCGCTGCTTCTGGAGCCGGGCCAGCACCGCCGAGTACTTGCCGAACTGGAAAAAGATCAGCGCGAACAGGCCGTTCACCGCCATGGCCACCGTGGTTTGCTGGAGCGAACCGACCTTGTCCTCGCCCGCGTACAGCCACAGCAGATAGGCCGCGCTGCCTTGCAGCAGGCACAGGAACAACGCGAATCCCGGCACGAAGAAC
>JAKCAB010000096.1 GCA_021839785.1 bacterium
GAAGCGGTACCTCGTGACCATGCCGCTCCATGACGTAAATGGCGACGCGATCGCCGCCGTGCGGTTCGAACTGCAAACCCGCTTCGGCATGTCGGACCAGAACGCGGTCGCGCAAGCCCTGCCCATGATCAAGCGCATGGAGGCCCGCGTCACGACGCTGGCCAATTTGACGGAATGACCGGCTAGGGCTTCGCCGGTGGGAGCGGCGTGGGCGGGCTCGGCTTGGGTTGCGTCGATTCCGGAGGGGCGGTGCTCTCCGGCTTCAACGCGTCGTCCGCGGGCGGTGGAATGTCGTAACTGGATTTGAGCCGAAAGCCGCCGACGACTTTGATCTCGCCGTCCTCGGTCAAGCGCAGCCCGGGGTGGCTGTCGGAAATCTGGTAGGTTCGCCGCATTGTCAGACTGCCGTCGCAATCCACGACGCAATACGAGTACTGCTTGGCGCCGACCTGAAACATGACGTGCAGTTTGCCCAGCCGGTCCACCTGCGCCTCCGGTTTGCTGAACGACAGCAACCGGCCCAGCGGAAACACCCGCAGCACCTTGGACTCCTGATCGTTGGTCACGCGGACGTAAAGCGCCAGGCGCCTCCGGTCGTTGGTCTGGAGCAAGGCGTACCGGCGAACCTCCGGCGGTTTGCCGGGATCGCCGCCCGGCACGCCAAACGCCTGTTCCCACAACTTCACGCCGCTCATGATGTTGAAGGCGTCGCGCGGGCTGGTGATGTCCTGGTTCAAGTCCGCCACGCGCACCGAAGCAATCGCGAAGTACCGCCCCGGCTTGGACAAATCGAAAGCCGGCGCCAGGTCCACCCGCCGGATGCCGCGCGCCGCGTTCGGTATTTCGAGCGGTTCCGCCGGCGGCACGGGCGCCAGGCGCTCCACGAAGTAGCCGTCGTACGACTCGACCGTGAGATCGAACCAGTCCGCGGCGGCGCCAAACTTGAGCGTGCGGCCGGAGAAATTGGTGATGCGAATCTCGGCGATGCACCGTTCGTGCGGCAAATAGGATTCTTGATCCAACGCCACTTCCACCGTCACCTGCGCGCGCGCCGCCAGGCTGAAGAGCCAGGCGCAGGCGACCGAGGCGGCAAACATTTTCATAATCGGCAATCTAGGTAGGCAACGACTCCTGGCAAGCGGCTTTTCCGGACGGCTCCCGCGTCACACGATTCAGAACCGCCTGGCGCACCCGCTCGGGCGTGAGCGCCGCAAGACATTCGAGCGGCGGCACGTGCCGACATCGCCCGCGCAGGCACGGCACGCAGGGCAGGCGCAACTGGAGCGCACGCTCCACCTGGCCGTACGGCCCGGTGCGACGCGGCTCGGTCGGTCCAAACAAACCCACCACCGGCCGGCCGAGCGCGGCGGCGACGTGCATGGGCCCGCTGTCGTTCGTGACCAGCAGTTCGCAAAGGCGCAGGCACTCGACCATCTCCGGCAGATTCGTTTGCCCCGCCAGGTTCAAGCAGCGGTCGGGGGCGACAGCGGTGATCGCTCGGGCCAGAGCCGCGTCGGCGGCAGCGCCCAGCACGACGAAACGATGGCCCGGCAGGTCGCCTGCCAGGCTGCGAATCAAGGCGGTAAAGTGCCCGGCGGGCCAGCGCTTGGTCGCCCAGCGCGCGCCCGGCTGGAAGGCGATGAACGGCGTTCCGTCGAGCCGCCAGCGCTGTCGCACGGCAGTTTGAACGTCCGGCCGGGCCGGCAGCCATGTGAATTCCCAATCCACCGGCACCTGGAGCGCCCGCAAGACATCGAGATACCAATCCACCGCGTGGGTCAGCGGCGACGCGCGCGGAACGCGGAGGTCGTAAAAAGCGGGCGCGCCTTCCCGCGCATCGTCCAGTCCCACCGTGAACCGGCCACGCACCAGCCAGGACACCACGCCGCTGCGCGCCAGGGCCTGGAGGTCAATCACCCAATCGAACGCCTCGCCGCGCAAACGCTTCAGGCTGCGCAATCCTTCCGCCCAGCGCGCCGGCGAAGCCCAGTGGTGGCGGTCAAAGCGGATCAGCCCGGCGAGATCAGGATCGTTTTCCAGCAAGGCGCTCAGCGACGCCTCGATCCACCAGTGGATTTCGCTGGCGGGAAAATGTCGTTTCAAATGGCGCAGCACGGGGAGCGCCTGCACGACATCGCCCAAGGAACTCGGTTTGAGGATGAGAATCTTCAACGAGTTCGTCCGATGGCTGGTCGCCGGGTTCGAAGCCAGCCCGGCAGTCCGCCGGCTCAGCGCCCGTCCGCGAGCCGGTCCGCGAGGCGTTTGGGCAGGCCGGCGGCGACGATCTTCGCCTGCGTTTTGGCCATCTCGTAATCGAGCCGGCGCAACTCGATCGTCTGCGTGTCCACGTCGTAGATCACATAAGTCGCCTTGGGCACGCCGTCGCGCGACTGCCCCACGCTGCCGACGTTCACGAAGTATTTCTTGCCGGGCTCGACGCGGAACTTCGAGTAGCTGCCCCCGCGCACCACGCTGTCGCGCACAAACGCCACCGGCACGTGCGTGTGGCCGAAAAAGCAAACGCTGGTGTTCTGGTACGTGAAGCTCGCGGCGGCGGCCAGTTTGTCGAACACGTAGCCCCAACGCTGCGGGCCGTCGAGGGTCGCGTGCACGATCGAGAAGCTGGTGACCAGGCGCATGTACTTGAGTTCGCGCAGCCACTGGCGGTCGTCCGCGGTCAGTTGATTGCGCGTCCAGTGCACGGCCTGGGCGGCGGCGGGGTTGAAACCGTCCAGCGCCCCCTCCGAGGAGCAATACTCGTCGTGGTTGCCCTTTACGCACGGCATGCCCATTCCGCGGACGATGTCCAGGCACTCCTTGGGATTGGCGTTGTAACCGACCACGTCGCCCAGGCAGGCGTAGTGGGTAACCTTTTCGTTTTTGGCATCGGCCAACACGACTTCCAAGGCCTCCAAATTGGCATGGATGTCGGCAATGATTGCGAACTTCATCTGTGCTTACCCGTCTAACTCACGATCTGAAACCCACGCAGATTTCCCTGCGGTTCCGACCACGAAACCGTTTCATCCCGGATGAACGACTCCAGACCGGACTCACGAAGCGCTTGCCGGAAAGCCTGCAACTCTTCCGCGTCGCCTTCGGCCAACAGCTCGACCCTTCCATCTAGCAAGTTGCGAACCAACCCGGCGACCTCGAAACCCTGGGCCACCTGCCGGGCAGTGTAGCGAAAACCCACCCCCTGCACGTGTCCCGCGTACAAAACCTGCATTCGGCGCCGGTTCATGTCACGAGAGGTTGCCACCACGCCGCGCCGCGTCCGCCGTGGACGGAAGTGCCCGGATCGGCACCGCCGAGGGTCGTTTCACCCGGCGATCAAGCCACAAGCCCGCGCGTGGGCGCAACGATTTTGTGCCGTTGCCGCCGGTCAAATCGCCACCCGGAAGACCTCGCCCGGTTTCACCGCGAGGGCAAAACCGGCGAGCAATTGGGGGATTTGCTCCAAGTCCTTCAAATTCACCAACTCCACCGGCGAATGCATGTACCGGTTCGGCAGGCTGACCAGCGCGCTGGGAATCCCGCCGCGGGTCCAAAAAATCACGTCCGTGTCCGTGCCGCTGCTGGCGGACATCGCCTCGTGCTGGAGTTTGATGTCCGCCTTGTGCGCCACCGCTTCGAGCCGCGCTACGACCGCGGGGTGGTTGCAGCCGCCGTGGGTGAGGGTCGGTCCGCGGCCCAGTTTGATGTCGCCGTGCAACTGCTGGCTCACCGTCGGGTAATCGGTGGCGTGCGTCACGTCCACCACCAGCGCGACGTCCGGCTTGAGCGAATACGCGATCTGCCGGGCCCCCAGCAAGCCCACCTCTTCCATGATGTTGGACACGGCGCACACTTCGGCGGCCGGCTTCTTTTTCGACCCGGCCAGCAGGCGCAACGCCTCCGCTACCGCGAAAGTGCCAATCCGGTTGTCAAAGGCCCGCGCCACCGCCACGTCGCCGCGGAGCACCTCGAATTCCTGGGCCAAGGTAATCGGGTCGCCGATGCGGACGAGCTTCTCCGCCTCGCGCCGGTTCGCAGCGCCGATGTCGATGAACAAGTCGCTGATCTCCGGCAGTTTGCGCTCCTTGTCCAGCTTGGTCAGATGGGGGGCGACGTTACCGATCACGCCCTTCACGGGGCCGTTCCGGGTGTGGATGACAACCCTTTGCGCGCGCGCCACGATGGGATCCACGCCGCCGAGCTTGCGCACGTAAAGGAAGCCTTCTTTGGAAATGAAGTTT
>JAKCAB010000070.1 GCA_021839785.1 bacterium
CGATGTCCTGTCCGGCCACGCCGAAATCGACGCCGTCGTCGCCGTGCCGGAGCCGGCCACCTGGGCACTGCTTGCGTTGGGTGCGGCTGGCCTGGCGCTCACCGGGCGGCGCCCAAAAACGTCCTGACCATGCGGGCAACCAACCACTGCCCAGCCGACGGCAGGCGACTCGTGAAATGCGCGGCCGCCACCGCCCGCTGGCTCGCAATGGCGCTGGCTTCGACGGCTTCGGCCGGCGGATTCGAGGAGCCTTTCGCCTCGCCGCCAGACCCGGCTGCGTGGCAAACCTTCGGCGACACCGCCTTGTTTGCCTGGGACGCGGACGCGCAGGCCTTGCGGGTGACCTGGGATTCCAGTCGCCCGAATAGCTTCTTCGCCCATCGGCTCGGGACGGTCCTGAACCGCTACGACGACTTCAAATTGAGCTTCTCGCTGCGGCTCGACCAAGTGGCGGTCGCGGTCAACCCGGCCAAGGCGTACACGTTCGAATTAGCCATCGGGTTCCTCAACTGGAACAACGCCACGAACGCCACCTTCCGCCGCGGCACCGGCGCCGGGTCGCCAAACCTGGTCGAGTTCGACTATTTTCCCGACTCGGGCTACGGCGCCACGCTCTGGCCGACCTTCATCGCCAGCGACGGGCGGTTCAACTATAACGGCAGCGAGGACTTCACCTTGCTGGAACTGGAGACCGGCCCGGTTTACCGGGTCGAGATGAATTACACGGCAGCGGACCAGACCTTACGCACCCGCCTATGGGAGGATGGCGCGCCGGCGGGGCCGATCCACGACGTGCCGCTGGCCTCGCGCTTCACCGACTTCCACGTGGATACTTTCGCAATTGAGAGTTACAGCGACGATGGCGCGCAAGGCAGCCTGCTCGCCACCGGAACAGTGGATGACATCGTGCTGGAGATTCCGCCGCCGCCAGTCGGTCAATTGAGTGGCGGGTTCGCGGGAGCAAATTGGGAGATCACATTTGCTGCGCGGACGAACTGGGTTTACTCGCTGGAACGCACGACGGACCTCGCGCACTGGTCGGCTTTGACCACGAACGTCGTGGCCGGCACCAACGGCCCGCTCGTCCTCACCGATCCGTCGCCGCCGGCCGCCGCGTGGTACCGTGCTCGCGCGGACAAGCCGTGAGAGGCAGCCGTGTTAGTCTCCGTCAAAAACTCTCAATCCGCCCCAACTCTCCGCCCGCTTGGAGCGCCGGCTTCCAGCCGGCTTACCGCTGCCTCCTCCGTCGGTGCACCGGCGTCCAACCGGCGAACTTCAGGAGCGCGGGCGTCCAACCCGCGAACTTCAGGAGCGCGGGCGTCCAACCCGCGAGCGCAAGGAGCGCCGATGTCCAATCGGCGTTCCGTTTCCTCCCTCGTCAGCACCCCGGTTCATTTACAACCTCACTCACGCGAGGCCACGAGTCGCACTGTTGGCGCATTCACATTATTGGAACTCCTGGTGGTGATCGCGGTCATCGCCGTGCTGGTCGCGCTGTTGCTGCCAGCACTGGCGCGGAGCAAATCCGCCGCCCGGCGCCTGTGCTGCGTCGGCAATCTGCGCCAGCTCGGCCTGGCGGGGCAGATGTACTGGGACGACAACGCGGGCGCGGCGTTCCGTTACCGGGGCGCTGCGACCAATGGCGGAGACATCTACTGGTTTGGCTGGCTCGCGCGCGGCGCGGAAGGCAGTCGGGCTTTCGACGCCACACAAGGCGCCTTGTATCCGTACCTGAGCGGACGCGGCGTCGAGGTCTGTCCGGCACTCAACTACACCCTGCGGAGTTTCAAGCTCAAGGCCACCGGAGCCGCTTACGGTTACGGTTACAACCTCCTCCTTTCGGCGCCTGCGGACCAACCGCCGGTAAGCGTGCTTCGCCTCGCCCGGCCGGCCGACACGACCTTTCTCGCGGATGCCGCGCAAGTGAACACGTTTCAGCCGCCCGCCGCCCCGGACAACCCGTTGCTCGAGGAGTTCTATTACGTCTGCACCAACGAACCGACCGCGCACTTCCGCCATGACGGCGTGGCCAACGTCGCGTTTTGCGACGGCCACGTCGCCGCCGCGAAGCCCGCGCCCGACTCGCTCGACGACCGCTTGCCCGGCGCGAACGTCGGCCGCCTGCCGACGACGCTGCTGGTGCCTTGGCCGTAACCTCTCAGGAGGATCGCGACCGGTCTTCGGTCGCACCGACAAACGAAGCCAAAACTCAAAAACTCAGAATTCCACCGTTGGCTGACGAAACAAGCGGCCGTCGCTTGGCTCGTCGCGGACCGCGACCAGACCACTGCCGAGCTGGATCAGATCTGCATTCGGGTCCGCACGGCATCAAAGGGTACTTCGGGGGCGACTCAACCGAGTACGAACAGGTCGGGGGCACGCGGGTCAGCGAGCGCAAGCGCCCGGTCCGCAAGAACAACAAGCCGGAAACTCAGTAGCCCTGGCGGGTGCCGGTGCCGATGTTGAATGCAGCCCCTCGCCTGTCCCCTGCCCCGCAGGGATCAGCGGCCGGGCCGGGGGACGGATTCCGACTTGGCAACACCGGAAAATCCAACCCTTGGCTTGTTTGCCGCGCGGCGGCGGTTTAGGCTTCCGCCCGTTCGCGCAATTACCGATGAGATAACGACAAACCCACAATTTGATTTCGCGTAGCTCCGATTGCTGTCCAACTCGAAACTGGCAATTTCATTCACAGGAATACGCCTTCCTCCGACAGGGCTGAGCGCGCACACGTAAGCAGCCCATGTCAGTAGCATCCAATACCGCGCAAAATAGCTTTCAGGGAATCTGTGAGCGGCTTCGCGCGTTGTACCTCGATGACCCACGCCCTTGGCTTGTCGGCTTCAGCGGCGGCAAGGACAGCACCCTCTTGGCCGCACTGGTTTCCGACGCCGTTCTTGCAGTACCGCCGGAACGCCGCACTAAGGAAGTCCACATCGTCTGCACCGACACCCGAGTCGAGATTCCGGCCATCGTCGAAATGATCGAGACGACGCTCGCCCGGATGCGCAAGTTCTCCGCCGACCAGAACCTCAAGATCGAGGTCCACCTACTGCGCCCGCCAGCCGAAGAGAGTTTTTGGGTCAACATCATCGGCCGTGGCTACCCACCGCCTAACCGGACCTTCCGCTGGTGTACGCAACGGATGAAGATTGACCCGGTGAATCGCTTCGTCGAGCAACGGATCGGTCGCTGGGGCGAAGCGATCCTTCACCTCGGAGCACGGCGGGCTGAGAGTGCCACGCGGGCGCAAACGCTCGCGGGGCGCGAAACCCGCAACGGCCTCACCCGCCATCCCGATCTCCCGCGGGTGTGGGTGTCGAATCCCATCCAGTTTCTGACCACCGAAGAAGTTTGGGCCTACCTGCTCCAACATCCCAACCCGTGGGGCGGCGACAACCGCGCGCTCTTCAAGCTCTACTCCCAGGCTGGAGGTGGCGAATGCCCGATTCAGATCGACACCAGCACGCCCGCTTGCGGCAACTCGCGCTTCGGCTGCTGGACCTGCACCGTCGTCGAGCGCGACAAGGCCAGTGAGGGGTTGCTGGAAAGCGGCGACGAGCGCATGGAACACCTCCTCGACTTCCGGCAAACGCTGATCGACTTCCGCAACCCGGACAACGGCTGGCGCGACAAGCGACGGATGAACGGCAACAACGGTCCCGGTCCGCTCACCATCGAAGGCCGACGCGAACTGCTCAAGCGCCTCCTCGCGCTCCAGGAGGAAACTCAGCTCACACTCATCACGCCGGAGGAACTGCTCCTGATTCAGCAAATGTGGAAGGCGGCGCGTGACCCCGACGATGGGCGGGGCGTGGCCCGCATCGTCAACCGACAGCGAGGTGTCATCATGAATACCGACCTGAAAGAACTGAACCGCATGCGTGAACTGGAGGAAGAAGTCGCCCGCGAAAAGAACATCCGCCCTGACATGCTCCGCCGCATGTTGGCCAAGGTAGAGGAATACAGCGAAAGCCACCGCGCCCACGGCCTGCCGGATGACTTGCTGAATATCTTGAAGGACGATTTGGCAGAGCACTGCGAAACCGTTCACAACTGAAAGCTCGATCGGGCGATGCAACCAACTCAACAATGCGAGAAATGGCTGAAAGTCGCGGCCAATCTCCGGGTTGATCGCAAGGACAACATCGCCCCGCACAAGCCGCTGTTGCTCCTCGTTGTTGCCGAACTCGCCGAACAAGGAAAGCTCGAACCGATTCTCCCGTTGACCGGCGAA
>JAKCAB010000262.1 GCA_021839785.1 bacterium
GGCATGAATCCGCCGGGAACATGGAACTCTGGACCGCATTTCTTCTGGGCCTGACTGGCAGTCTGCACTGTGCGGGCATGTGCGGGCCGCTGGCGCTGGCGCTGCCGCGCGTGGCCGGCTCGCGCTGGGCGCACGTGGTCAGCCGGTTCGCCTACAACGCCGGCCGCGTGGTCACTTACGCGGGGCTCGGTTTCGTCTTTGGGCTGATCGGCAAAAGCCTGGCCATGGCCGGGATCCAACGCTGGGTGTCGATCGGGTTGGGCGTCGTGCTTCTGGCGGCCGTGCTGGGCTCGCGCGCCGAGGTGTTTCGTCTGCCGGCGACGTGGACGAGCGGTTGGTTGAAACCAGCCCTGGGCCGTCAACTCCGGCGCCGGGGCGTGGGCTCGCTGGCCGTGCTGGGCCTGCTCAACGGGCTGCTGCCTTGCGGCCTGGTGTACGTGGCGTGTGCCGGGGCCGCCGCGATGGGCACCGTCCAGGGTGCGGTCGAGTACATGATCGTTTTCGGGGTGGGCACGGTGCCGATGATGCTGGGGCTGGCGTTGTCGGGCACGGCCATTCAGGCTTCGCTGCGGCTGCGACTCCAGAAAGCGATCCCCTATTGTCTGGGACTGGTCGCGGTGCTTTTGATTCTGCGCGGTCTGAGCCTGGGAATTCCTTACGTCAGCCCGGACCTTTCGAAGGCCGCAGGCAGCGGCGCTTGTTGCCATTGAGGCCCGCGCCGCCGCGGCTGGCGGCATTCAGCGCGAATCCGGGGGATTTCCGGCTTGCCTTTTTGGCTCCCCCCCAAAGAATCCCTGTTTTCTATGACGCAGAAAGAGCAGGAATCCGCGTGGCTGTACGAAGTGTGGGCGTGGCTTGAGGTGAATCGCAAGCGCGTCATCGCCGGCGCCGTGGGCGCGCTGGTGGTGGTGGTCATTGGTTACATCCTCTTCTGGAAGCGAGGGCAGACGGAACTGAACGCCGATGATGCGCTGCTGTCGCTCCGGCCCACCGCGGCAGCCTCCGGCGCCAAGCCAGCGGCGTCGCCCGAAGACTTTTTGAAGGTGGCCGAGGAGCACGCTTCGACTGCGGCGGCCGAGCGGGCTCTGTTGCTCGCGGCGGGCCGCTTTTACGACGAGGGCAAATACGCAGAGGCGCAAGCCCAGTACGAGAAAGCGATTGGGCACGACGCCAGCGGGCTGTTGGCGCCGCTCGCCGCGCTCGGCGTAGCCACGAGTCTGGATGCGCAGGACAAGGTGGACGCGGCGATGACCGCGTACCAGGCGGTGGTCTCCAAGTACCCGGACTCGCCGGCAGCCGCCGATGCCAAGATGGCCATGGCCTTCCTCCATGAAAGCCGGAACAAGCCGGAGCAGGCGCTGAAGCTTTACGACGAGGTGGCGGCCAACCGCGCGGCCGGCCGCACCGCGATGGAGGCTTCGACGAAACGTGAAGAATTGTTGAAGCTGCACCCGGAACTGGCGAAGACCAACGCGCCGGTGACCTTGCCCGCGGCGATTCCCGCCGTAACGAACTCGGCCGCGGCCACCAACGCCACCGCCGCTACGAATACGACCGCCGCGATCGCGACCAACGGCCCCGCGGCCGGACATTAACCGAGCCTCCCCGGCTAGGGGCGGGCGCGGCCGTCGCAGTCTTTGAGTCTTCGTGCTGCCGATAGAGAGCATTCATGCGCATTGCCATCATTGGAACCGGGTACGTCGGCCTCGTGACCGGCGCGTGCTTCGCCGACATCGGGCACCGCGTCATTTGCGTGGACAACAACGCCGAGAAAGTAAAGCTGTTGCGCGCGGGTGGCATCCCCATTTACGAGCCGGGTTTGGAGGACTTGGTGGCAAGGAACGTGGCGGCCAGGCGTCTGTCCTTTTCGGACACAGTGGCCGAGGGCGTCAATCAATCGGAGGTGGTATTCATCGCCGTCCCCACCCCGCCTTTGCCCGACGGCTCGGTCGATCTCAGTTTCATCGAAGGCGTGGCCCGGGAGATCGCCGCGTGCATGACCTCCTACAAGATCGTGGTGGACAAGAGCACCGTGCCGGTGAAGACGGGCGAGAAGGTGGTCGAGACGATCCGCCGCTACAACCAGGCCAAGGTCGAGTTCGATGTGGTGAGCAATCCGGAGTTCCTCCGCGAAGGGTTCGCGGTCGAAGACCTCATGCGGCCGGACCGCATCGTCATCGGCGTGCAAAGTCCGCGGCCGGTGCCGGCGATGCGCGAGATCTATGCCCCCTTGGAAGCGCCGCTCGTGGTGACCGACATCAACTCGGCCGAGCTGATCAAACACGCCGCCAATTCCTTCCTCGCCCTCAAGATTTCCTATATCAACGCGATCTCGGTGATCTGCGAGGCCGCCGGCGCGAACGTGCAGGAAGTCGCCAACGGCATCGGTCTGGACCAACGGATCGGCCGCCGCTTTCTGGATGCGGGCATCGGCTTTGGCGGGAGTTGTTTTCCCAAAGACCTGAGCGCCTTCATCAAGATCGCGGAACAACTCGGCTACGATTTCGGCCTCCTCAAAGAGGTGCAGCGGATCAACCAGGAGCAGATGCAACGCTTCGTCCGCAAGCTGGCGGACACGTTGTGGGTGATCAAAGACAAACGCATCGGCGTCCTGGGACTCGCGTTCAAGCAGAACACCGACGATGTCCGCCTCTCACCCGCCATCGCCTTGTGCGAACATTTGCTCCGCGAAGGCGCGCGCCTCCGCGTGCATGATCCGCAGGCGATGGAAAAGGCCAAAACCATCCTCCCGCCCGGCAAAACCGTCGCGTACGTGGCCGAACGGGATGCCGTGGCTGAAGGTTGCGATGCGCTGGTAGTCGCCACGGAGTGGCCGGAGTTCAAGCAACTGGATCTTGAACGGGCTCGCCGCAGCATGACCCACCCCATCATGTTCGATGGTCGCAATCTGTTCGATCCGCAGGAAATGGAGCGGCTGGGCTGGGTGTATAAGAGCGTAGGCCGATAGGCCTGGCTGACTGGCCGGATGGGCAATTCATCGTGAGCGATTCGGCCTTCGCAAATCCTCACCTTCCCGATCACACCCAAGAGCCGTGGCTCGCGGTGGTGGCCGGACTGATTTTTCGGCACGGCCGCCTCCTCATCACGCAGCGACGCGCAGGTGACCATTTGGGCGGACTCTGGGAGTTCCCCGGAGGAAAACTCGAAGCCGGCGAAACCGCGGCGGAAGGTCTCTGCCGGGAACTGCGCGAGGAACTCGGCATCGAGGTCCGGGTCGGCGCACGCCTCGCGCTCGTGGAGCATCGCTATCCCGAACGCAACGTCCGGCTGGAGTTCTTCCGGTGCACACTCCTCCGTGGCGAGCCACAACCGCTGGGCTGCCAGGCCACGGCGTGGGTCACGGCCGCGGAGTTGGCGCACTACGAGTTCCCCGCCGCGGACGCCCAACTGCTCGCCCAGCTTCGATCGTCACCGCTGCTGTGGGCGTAACGCCGGCGCTCTCAGAAATGAAAAGGCTCGCTCAGAGCGAGCGAGCCTTGTGAAAATCGGCGCTGCGGCGGGTGCCAGGGAGTTATTTCTTCTCCGGCTCCGCAACGGCTTCGGTGGCCGGTTTCGGCTCGGCCGGTGCCGCTTCCGCGGTGCTTTCAACCCATTCGAGAATGGCCTTCGCGCCCGCATCGCCCTGCCGTGGGTGCATGAGCTTCACGATGCGCGTGTAACCGCCACCCCGTTCTTTGTTCGCGGTGGCGATTTCGCCGAAAAGGATGCGCACGGCATCCTCGTCCTGGTGGAGGCGGGCCGAAGCCAGGCGGCGGGCGTGCAGGGTGCCGCTCTTGGCGAGGGTCACCATCTTCTCAGCGACCGAGCGGGCCGCCTTGGCGCGCGCCAGGGTGGTGGTGATGTGGCGGTGTTTGATCAGGCTGCAAACCATGTTCACGAGCATCCGGTTGCGATGCTCGCAGGTGCGGCCCAGCTTGGCGGTGCGTTTAAGATGGCGCATAAGCAGAACGTGTTTTAGACCTTTTTGGCAGCCTCTTTCGGGGCGTCGAGGAGCGTCGGATCCACCTTCATGCCCAGGGTGATCCCCAAGGTGGCGAGTTTCTCCTTGATTTCGTTCAAGGATTTCTTTCCGAAATTCCGGTACTTGAGCATCTCCGCCTCGCTCTTCATGGCGAGGTGCCCCACCGTGGTGATGTTCGCGTTATTGAGGCAGTTGGCGGCGCGGACGCTCAGTTCGATTTCGTTCACGCTCATGTTATAGAGCTTCCGGA
>JAKCAB010000714.1 GCA_021839785.1 bacterium
GTCGCTTCACGATCCTGCAACGCGCCGAAGACCGCCTCGAAGTCCGGGGCCACCTTGACTGGCGGGTGAATGCCGTGCAGGCCCACGAAAAGCACGTTCACGCCCAGCTTCAGGGCGTCGGCGCGCCCCTGGATTCGCTGGCGCAGGATTTCGGTGGCCGGGCCGCGGCCTGGTCCCATGATTTCGTCGAAATCCACGCTGACCAGGTAGCGGACCACCTCGCTGGCGGTCACGTCCTTGAGCAACTCCGCGGAGTCGGTGTGGCCGTAGGCGTAGGTTTTGAGGTCCTTGATCTGGTATTGCACCGGGAGGTTGACGGTGAGGAGGTTCACCGGCACAGCCTGCTCGCCGTTCGTGTTGCCGGAACCGATGGTGTCGCGGCTGGCCACGAGCAGGTTGAATTCCTCCTTTGCGTGCGGCTTCGACCACAGGAGCGTGCGCTGCCGCTCGAACTCGTCGCCTTCCACGATGCCCACCGTGAAGCTCTGGATGCGCTCGGTCTGGAACCGGTACACCCGGTCGATCGGCCAGGGCCATTTGAGGTGCGGTCCGGGGTTGAGCACTTCGCGGCCCGCGACCGGCCGGCCGAAGCGCTCGAGCAGCGCCTGCTCGCCCGGTTCGAGAAACACAAAGCAAGTCGAGAAGAGCAGGATGCCCAATTGTCCCAACACCAGCCAGACGAAGGCGCGCTCCAGGAATTTGTAGAACCAAGTCTCCGAAACCTTGAATCCGAACTGGTAATCCAGCGCTTGCGCGGCGGTGGTGATCAGCCCGCCGGGCTGGCTCAGAATGCCGATCAAGCGGCTTTCGTACAGCGGATGCTCGGCCTGGCCTTTGACGCGCGGCCGGTAAATCTCGAACACCAGTGCGATCAGGTGCTCCACCGCCACCAGTCCCAGCACCGTCGTGAGCACGCGGGCCACGATGGGGTCCACGTTCGAGTAACCGGCCCAACCGGCGGTTTCCACGCCCGCGGTGACCACGCTCAGCACCGAGCCGAGCAACAGGTAACTGGCCTGCGGCCGGAGCAGGCGTTGCTTCTGGAGCCGGGCCAGCACCGCCGAGTACTTGCCGAATTGGAAGAAGATCAGCGTGAACAGGCCGTTCACCGCCATCGCCACCGTCGTTTGCTGAAGCGAACCGACCTTGTCTTCGCCGGCGTAACGCCACAGAAAATAGGCGGCGCTGCCTTGCAGGAGGCACAGGAACAAGGCGAATCCCGGCACGAAAAACCGCTCGAACTGCTCCCGCGCCCGCCGGGCGGGAAAGCTCTCGGCGTCCGGCGAGGTGAAGAGCGACGCGCTGGTGGCGGTCTTTTTGAGCTCGTCGAAGTCCATTTGCTCCAACCGCTCGCGCTCCTCGAGCCGCATCTGGAAGTAGGCGACCAGCGAGACCAGGAAGCCCACCCCGATGAACACGCTGGCGACGAGGCCGGTCGCCGAGTTCGAGTAATGGGCCACCGCCGCCGCCGCCGCGCCCAGCGCCAGCAGCAACAGCCAGTTGACCAGCCCTTTCTTGTGAATGCTTTGTTCCATCGCTCTAGCTCAGCTCTCGATCCTGGAAAAGCAGCAGCGCCACCGACAGCACCGCGCCCAGATAGCCCACACAGTATCCGAACGCCCCCGCCACGTACCGCCACGGGATGCTCTTTTCGAGACCCAGTGCGTCAGACATCCAGAAAAGCTGCCAGTTCGGGAAAATCGTGTACAACACCTGCGCCCACCATTCGCCGTGTTCCGCGCGCAGCCCGAACAGGTAGTCCGACATCAACCCCAGCACGAACACCGCCGAGCACACGGCCAGCGTCGGCAACATGTCCAGCCGGGTCGAGCACGCCAGGGCCACCCCGGCCAGCACCCAGACCGCGAACAGGATCAACACCGACGCCGGGATCAGCTTCCAGTCCACCACCTGCGGCGTGCCCACGACTTTTTCGATCTTCGTGAAAAAGGCCACGTACACGAAAGCCAGCGTGGTGAGCACGCAGGCCGCCGCCACGGCGTCCGCCACGAACACCCGGTCCAGAAAGTAGTTGGTGAACCCGCCGATCAGGTACGCCAGGGCGAGCGCGCCGAAGTACAACGCCAGCGACCGCGTGTCGGCATCGCCGTAAGCGTCGAACGCCATCCGGCTCGCCAGCAACGTGGCCACCGCGTTGCAGAAAGTCAGGACCGTGAGCGCCGCGGCCAGGCCGGCGTACTTGGCCAGCACGAACTGCGCGCGGCTCACCGGCTTGGCCATCACCGCCAGCGCGGTGCCGGTGCGGATTTCGTGGGCGACGGAGGCCGACGCGCTCAACACCGCCCCAACCAGCCCGGTCAACAACATCACCGCCAGCGTGCTGTCCTTCACCAGCTTCGGGTCGTCCCCGAAACCGAAGTACGGCACGGCCGCGAGGAACACACTGAAGCCGCCGGAGACGGTCATCAGCAGCAGGAAAACCGGCTGCCGGACCAGCTCCATAAAGGTGTTGCTCGCTATGGTCAGGAATTGTCGCATTCCAAAATAATGAGCCGGCAAGGCTAACCGCCCCCGGCTCGAATGCAAACCGTTATTCCCCGTGCTCCCCTCGGTTCGCGGCTGTCGAGGAGGGGTGTAGCCCAGTCGGGCGCGACTGAAAACTGTGCGTCTGATGGCACAAACTGTGCATTCGACGGCACAGCGAACGGGCCAGACGCAAGGGGCCGCGGTGCAACCGACCGTCCGCCCAAAGTCGGTCGGACTCGGCGAAAGGCGGCGTGGAGGTGGCGTTGGCCGCGATCCGCACGGCTGGAAGCCCGAGTCGGGGCCACCAGGCGCCGGCGTTGACGCCGCGCCGGTTTCGGGCAGTTTAGCGCCGTGAAGATTCTCGAACGTCTTGCCGCGCGCCCGACCCGCTCCCGGCGCGTGCTTCGCAGTTTCCTCTCCGTTGGCCTGATCGGCGGCGGCCTGGCGCTGGCCCAACAAGTGCCCGTGGCCGAACACACGCTTCCCAACGGCATGAAAATGCTGTTGGTCGAACGCCACGACGAACCCACGGTTTCGGGCGCCTTCGTGGTCCACGCCGGCAGCGCGAACGAGCGCCCCGGCATCACCGGCATCGCGCACCTCTTTGAACACATGATGTTCAAGGGCACGCCGACGATCGGCACCAAGGACGCCAAACGCGACCTGGAGATCATCGACGAGCAGGAACAGGTGCGCGACCAGATGCGCCAGGAAGAACGCCAGATGCGCGCCGAGTGGCGGCGGGGCGACATCAGCGATTTGCAGAAACCGGAGAACCAGACCCCGCGGTACCGCGAGTTGGAGGCGCAGTTCAAGAAACTCGTCGAAGAGCAGCGCCAGATTCTGGTGAAGAACGAGTTTGACCGCATTTACACCAACCAGGGCGCGTCGGGCATGAACGCCTTCACGCATTACGACATGACGGCGTATTTCATCACCGTGCCGGCGAACAAGCTCGAACTGTGGATGTGGATGGAGAGCGAGCGGTTGCTGCACCCGGTGTTCCGCGAGTTTTACGCGGAGCGCGACGTGGTGTTCGAGGAGCGGCGGATGCGCACCGAGTCCACGCCGCTGGGCAAATTCGAGGAGGAGTTCAACTCGATGTTCTGGGAGGCGCTCCCGTACCACTGGCCGATCGTCGGGTGGGCCAGCGACATCCCGGCCATCAGCAAGGCGGAGGCCGACCAGTTCTACGCCACGTACTACGCGCCGCAGAACATCACCTTGATCCTGGTGGGCGATTTCAAGCCCGACACGGCTCTGGGTGAGGCAACGCGCTATTTCGGCCGCATCCCGCGTGGCAAGGTGGACGCGCCGGACGTGGTCACGCTCGAACCGCGGCAGGAAGCCGAGAAGCGCATGAACGCCGAGGCGGAGACGAATCCACAGGTGGACATCCTCTGGCACACGGTGCCGTTCGGGCACAAAGACTCGTACGCGCTGGAGGTGCTGGCACAGTTGCTGTCCACCCGCACCGGCCGCCTCTACAAAGGTCTGGTGCTCGGTCGCGAGGTGGCCACGGACACGTTCGCCCAGCAGGAATCGCGGCATTGGGCGGGGCTGTTCAACGCGGGTGGGGAGGCGCGCGAAGGCCACGCGCCGGCCGAGGTCGAGCAGGCGATTTACGACGAACTCGACAAACTCAAGGATACCGTGGTGCCGCCGGAAGAACTCCAGAAGGTGAAGAACAACTTCGCCGCCGCCGAGTATCGCAAGTTGAGCTCGAACTCGGCCATTTTGTTC
>JAKCAB010000563.1 GCA_021839785.1 bacterium
GCAACCTACGAGGTGGCCGGGCGGCAATACGTGGTCATTGCGTGTGGCGGTGGAAAGATGGGGACGAAGTCGGGCGACGCTTATGTGGCTTTCGCGCTGCCGCCAAAATGAAGCTCAAGCGGTCGGCTCAGCCGAGGCCAAGTCCTTCACCGAGACGATGTGCTGCGGGTCCAACGTGTCGATGAAGCCCTCCGTGTCTGCCACCGCCACACCCCGGCGCGTCACCAAAATGAACTCCGGGTGCGGCACGTCGTATTTGCGGCCGTCCGACAGGAAAATCGTGAACGGCTTGAATCCTCCGCTCAGCCGGCGTCGAATGACCTCCAAATTGAGCATGGCGCAATGAGACATGGCCGGCATCGGACGTCAAGCGACGGCTTTACCTTGATCGAATTGCTGGTGGTCATCGCGATCATCGCCGCGCTCGCTGGCCTGTTATTGCCTGCGCTGGCGAGCGCCCAACGCCGCGCCAGCATTGCGGCCTGCCAGTCGAACCTGCACCAGATGGCCGTCGCGTGGGAAATGTACCTCGGCGACCACAACGAGCGCTTCCCGGACCGGCGCGACTTGAAGACCGCACTGCCGGGCGGCTACAAGCCGTGGAGCGCCTGGCCCAAGTCCGACCCGCGGGCCGGCTGGGCGCCCGTGGCGTTGTCGAACGAACTCGCCAGCGCCGGCGTCTGGCAATGCCCGGCCACGCGCCGCCCCGAATGGGCCGCGCTGGATGCCACGCACCAATCGAGCGGCGCGGTCTCGAACGCGGTGGTGGTGAGTTATTGGATGTGGCGCTTTGACCGGCCGGACGATCCCGTGCCGCTGGACGATTTTTGGGGCAAGACGCGCAGCCAGGCGGTCGCCGACCTCGCGCTCGCCGGCAATCCCAACGTGGGCGCGGTCCACGGCGCGGGCGATGTGGAATTCGTGACCGATGTGTACTTCCCCGCTTCGGCCGCCGGTCTCGACCCCGCGTGGCAGGGTCGCACGCCGCACGCGCGGGGCCGTAACCGCCTTTGCCTCGATGGCCACGCCGCCTGGTGGCGCGACGACCGGCTGCGCTGAAGCGGACCGCGGTCGATTTGCGGCCCCGCCGGTGCGCGCTAAAGTGTCGCCCATTCGCCGGCGGTCGCGTTCACGGCGAACGGACGCATGAATCCTGAAGCCATCGAGCATCACCTCAAGTTGGTCCTGATCCAATGGATCGTAATCATGGCGATCGCCTGGATTTTTGGCCGGCTCGGCCAGCGCTGGGGGCAACCGCTCGCAGTCGGCGAAATCTTCGGCGGCCTCCTGCTCGGTCCGTCGGCGCTGGGGCTCGTCTGGCCCGAAGGCATGAGGGCTTTGTTTCCGCCGGAGACGAATTCGTCGCTGCAACTCCTCGCCAAGCTGGGACTGATTTTCCTGATGTTCCAGGTGGGCATGGAATTTGACTACGGCCACCTGCGCACGCGCTCGCGGACGGTGGTCGCGGTATCGCTCGCGGGCATCCTCGCGCCGGCGCTGCTGGGCCTGGTGATCGGGCCGTGGCTGCACCGCGAGTTCGCGCCAGAGGCGAACCTGTTCGGCTTTCAACTGTTCGTCTGCATCGCGCTGTCCATTTCGGCGCTGCCGATCATGGGCCGCATCCTGCTCGAACTGGGCCTGGAGCGGACCGTGATCGGCGCCGTGGCCATCAGCGCGGCGGCGCTGGATGACGTCGCGGGCTGGGTTTTGCTGGCGGTGGCAACGGCGCTGGTGACCGCGAAATTCGCTTGGGGTGCGCTGCTGTGGCAGGTGGCCGGAGTCGTTGGGTTCTTCCTGATTTTGCTGTGGATCGTCGGTCCGGCGCTCCGGCGCTTCTGGCGCTGCAGTTTCTGCGTCCCGCCGGAGGACCCCGGCCACAAGTCGGCCGGTCGCTTGCTGGCCTGCACCGTTGGCTGGAAGTCGCCGCGGCTGACCGGCGAAGACTGTCCGGGGCGGGCCAACTGTGGGTTGGCGCCGCAAATGCCGGGCAGTTCGCACATTCCCGCGACGGTTCTGGCCGTGCTGCTGGTGGTGTTGTTCGGGTGTGCGGTCACCACGAATGCGCTGGGCATTTTCTCGATCTTCGGCGCGTTCCTGCTGGGCGTGGCGGTCCACCGGGAAGTCACGTTGGTGAAGGCGTGGCGGGAGCGTTTTCGCGACTTCGTGCTGGTGGCGCTGGTGCCGATTTTCTTCACCAACACCGGCCTGCGGACGGAGATCGGCTCGCTCACGACGCCGGCGGCCTGGCTGGGGTGCGGCGTGGTGCTCGCGGCCGCGGTGGCCGGCAAGCTCGGCGGCTGTTACCTGGGCGCCCGCCTGACCGGACAACCGACGCGCGAAGCCGCCTGCGTGGCAGCGCTGATGAACACCCGCGCGTTGATGGGGCTCGTGGCGATCAACATCGGCTACGACCTCGGGTTGATGTCCCGGCCGCTGTTCACCATGTTCGTGATCATGGCGCTGTTGACCACGGTCATGACGGGCCCGTTGCTCCGCTGGCTGTTGCCCGCCGAATTGAAGCGGCGCGCGGTGGCTCCGCCCCCGGTGAAGCTCCCGGCGCATTCGGCTTGAACCACCGGTTGCTTGTCGCCCCGGACGCCCGGTGTATGCTGCCCGCCATGCACAAAGCGCTTTGCTCCCTCGCCGCCGCCGTGGTCGCGTTTGTCGGCCTGCTGCACCTCGCCGGCTGCGCGACGGAAACGGTCACCGGTCGCAAGCAGTTGATGCTGGTCAGTTCGAGTGAGGAGTTGCAGCTCGGCTTGTCGGAATTCACGAAGCTCAAGGCGTCGGTGCCCCTCAGCAAGGACAAGGCCGCGCAGGCGATGGTGGAACGCGTCGGCAAGCGCATTGCCGCCGTCGCCGACCTGCCGAATGCGCAGTGGGAATTCGTGTTGTTCGAAAACGCCGAGCCCAACGCGTTCTGCCTGCCAGGCGGCAAGGTCGGCGTCTATACCGGCATCCTGCCCATCACGAAGGATGAGGCCGGCCTGGCCACCGTGATCGGGCACGAGGTCGCCCACGCGGCGGCGCATCACGGCGCCGAGCGGATGAGCGAAGCCATGGTCATGAACGCGGCCGGTCAACTCGCCAGCAGCTATCTGGGCAAGGAGAAGCCGAACACCCAGCCGTATTTCGATTCGGCGTACGGCCTCGGCACACAAGTTTTGCGTGCGTTGCCGCACAGCCGGGAACAGGAATCCCGCGCGGACCAGATCGGGCTGATTTTCATGGCTCGAGCCGGCTACGACCCGGCGGCCGCCATCGATTTCTGGAAGCGTTTCGCCGCGTATAATCAGCAGCACGGTGGCAATGGCACCGTCTGGTTCCTCCGGACCCACCCGCTGGACGAAGATCGGATCAAGAACCTCGAACACTACCTACCGCAGGCGAAGCAGGAATTCCGCCCGGCGAAGTAGGCTGGCCGGCCGAGCGTTCGCGGCTGCGCGCCGGCTCGGCGCACGTTCCGGTCGTCGGCTGGAATTGACTCAACTCTTGAGCAACTCCCGCTGCCACGGCAGCAGGTCCTCCGAGGTCTTCTCCCAATCGGCGGCCAGGCGCACCAGCGTGCCGCGGCTGGCGATCAAGGTCGGGTCCAGCCCCAGGCGCTCAGCAGCCCGATCCCGGTGCCGGCGCAGGCGTTCGAGCTGCTGTTTTTGGGCCATCGTCAGGCGCTGGCCTCGATGACGACGCGGGTGCGGCCACTCGCTCTCGGGAATCGTCAGGGCCTCTTCGATCGCACCCGACAAGCTGGCACGGCGCCGCGGCGAATAGCGCTTCGGAATGAGCTTCTCCGCGGCGTCGCCGTTCGTCGCGGCCACCGCCAGCGAAAACAGCGTGTCGTGACTGAGCACGAAAAACGGCGGCCGGTTCGCGGCGCGCGCCTCGCCTTCGCGCCAATGCCACAAATGGCGCAGCACGGCCAGGCTCCGCCGGGTCAACAGGTCCGCGCTCTTGATCCGCCACGCGTCCCCGTTGTCGCCGGCGGGCGACCGAATGGCGTCGTCGATGAGTTGCCGGCACATCTGGGCGTGCCAGGCCAGGCGGCCCTTTTCGACGAGTTGCGCCCGCAAAACGGCCGCCAACGGTTGCAGGTACCGGGCGTCGTTTCGCGCGTACGCGATCATGCGCTCGGTCAGCGGCCGCCGCGACCAGTCGGCGCGCTGGGGACCTTTTTCCAACTCAACGTTCAGGAAACGACGGACCAGGCTGGTTAGGCCAAA
>JAKCAB010000138.1 GCA_021839785.1 bacterium
TGGTGCGGTGAGCCCGCGGCGGACCGACCTCGGCCCGCAACGGCACCGCGCGGCCCAGCGCGTCCGTGGCCACCCAGGTGTCGGCGAAGGTGTCCCAAGCGGGCGCCTCACTGGCGCGCATGGCTGACCAAGTTGTCAGCGCGAGCAACCGGCCAAGTTGAAGCAAGTATCGGAAGCGCCGGCGCCGACTCGCCGCTGCGCAGTGGGCGGAATTCATGGCCGGAGGGTACGCGCGCCGTTCCTCAAGGCAACGACCGCCTTTCGCCGCTGTCGTGGTCGGCGCTCGTCGAATGCTTGAGCCGCGGGTGGTGCGAACGGGAGGAGCGCGGGTGTCCAACCCGCGCCACCCTGCCAACCTTGGAGCGGCGAGTGTCGCTGAGCTGTTGGCGAACCGAAGTCCGTGAACCTTTGCGTCAGGGAGACTCCGGCGGCTGCGACCGAGACGGTCGCGCGCCGAAAATCGGGATTTACCCCCGCGAGTGAAACTCACCTCTGACGGCAACCCTTCCCATCTGCGTCGATTTGAGTCTATCTGCGGTTCGATTGTGGAATTCAGGGTCAATCGACGACTACCGCCGTGTGGATCTCCAGTCGGGGCAAGGTGAGGCGCGCGGCGCCGTCGTGGAACTCGAAAGCCACCGACTGGCTGCCCGGCTCAAGGGTGATCCGCGCTGGCGCTTTCCCCAGGCGGATGGCGATTTCCAGCGGCCCCACGGCGGGAATCGAATCGAAGATCGGCGTCTGCGGGTCCGCGTGCGGGCCGGCCGTGTTCACCAGGTTGATCGTCAATCGGCCATTGAGCCGGTTCACCGCCACGTCCACGTCCGGCGAACCAGTCACCTCGACGAGCGGCCGCGGGAAGAGTTGGCGGGCCAGGGCATTCAGGAAACCCCGCGCCGCCTCGGAACGTACTTCGAGGTAGCCCCGGCTGAAGTCAAAGTACGTGGCCGCAATGTGCCCCCGACCCAAGGCCGTGATCGACGCCGCGGGTTGGAACGCCGAGTCCGCGTCGCGCTTGCGTTGCAATCGCCCGAACGGCTGCGCCTTCGCTTCGAGCCGCACCGCGCGGCTCATTCCCTTGGTCGGCACGAGCGCGCTGGCGTGGGTCAGGAAGCGCGGCTGCGCGGTCGGTTCGCCTTCCCACTTCACGCCCAATTCGTCCGCGAACAGCGCGGCGCTTTCCGGCCCGACGAGCAGCAAGTTGCCACCGGCTTCCACGTAGCCGATCAAGTCGCGCCGGAACGCCGGTTCCAGGTAAAGGCACTCCGACACCACGATCAACGGGTACTCGGCGAGGCGGCCCGCCAGTTGATGTTCGCCGAGCACTTCGACCGATTGCTGGCCTTCGAGCAGCGCCTGGAGCGTTCCGCGCAGCGGCGTCAGGTCGCGATTGAACAACCCGTTGATCCGCCGGTAATGGTCCGCGGTCGAGTAAAGCAAGCCCACCTGCGGCACCGGCAGCGCGTGGTGGCAAATCGCCTGGCGCGCGCGGCAGAACTTCGCCACCTCGGCCATGACGGGCAGCCGTTCCTCCGGCACCGACCCGTCGCGGCGCTGGTTGAAATACGCCTGAAACCCGCCGCCCAGCGCGAGCACCACCGCCGCCTCGCGCTCCAGTTGCGCCACCGATTTCCAGCGCGAGCCGTTCTTGTCCGGCTTGTTCGTGAAGCCCCAGGCCATGAGGTCCCACGGCTTGCCTTGCCGCGCCAGGTAGCGCGCCGAGAGCCGCGCCGAGTTCACGCTGTCCTCCGGCGAGTAATCGCCCGAGAGAAAATCCACCGGCGCCGTGACCGGCTCGGGCATATGATCCGTGAACGCCCAGTTGCTGCACAACTGCATCGCCGGATTCGTCCGCTTCACCTTGGCGATGTAATGGCGCAGATATTTGCGGAAGGCCTCGCGGTTGAACTGGAGGAACTCGTACCAGTGCGGCTCGCCGGGCCGCCGCGGCGCGTCCGCGATGCCCGTGGCTTCGCGAAACGCCTTCAGCGCGGCGGCGCCGTAATCCGGCTGCGAAGCCCAGCATTCGCCGTCCACCCACGCGCCATCCACGCCGTAATCGCCCGCCAGTTCGCGCAATTGCGGGATCAACAACCGCTCCGCGTAGGCGCTGAAGAACGACGTGGCGTTGCCGTTGGTCTTGCCCGAGGCGTCGATGACCGCCCAGTCCGGGTGCTGGCGGATGGCCTCCGAATCCCACACGCCCGAGTAATGCATGTACAACGCCACGCCGCGCTCCGCGGTCACCTGCCGCCAGAGCCGCAGCGGATCGCCCACGAACCCCGGCGCTGGGTTCCCGACTTTGGTGGGATAACTCGACAAGCCGGGGTGCCCCTTGCAGTCGATCTGGAGATAATCCGGGTGGATCAGGTCGATCACGTGCTCGATCGACTCGCGCGTGGTGCGCTTGCCGATTTCCGTGCAGTCCGGCCCGGCGTGGAAATCGAAGTGCACGCCCAGGAAACTCTCGGCCCGCTTGAGCCGACGCGGCAGTGCGGCGGTGTTGGTTTCGCGAACCGCAGCCTTGACCGCCCGCACTTGGGCCATCTGCGCTTCGGCCAGCGGCCCGATTGGGCCGGCCTGCGGATCCCAGTTCGGTCCCATGTCGAGCGTGACCACGCCGCCTTTGGCCGTGGCCGCCTTCACCCACTCCGCCCAACGTTCCGCCGGGTAGCGCGTGTCGCGGCGCGACCACATCGAGCCCACGAAAGTCAGCGCGTGCCATTGCGAGCCCTCGACCCAGCGCGAAGTGGGCCGTACGCCGAACGGCTCGTTCAGTTCGCCCGCCGTGTAATCCTCGGCCTGCGTGTAGCGCACGAGCTTCACGCCGGGGTTGAACGTGACGATGGCGTGCGGGTTGCCGTGCTTGACCGCCTGGGCGTACGCGCGGGCGATGGCTTCGTTGAAGTGGATGTGTTCGTAGCCGCCGTCGAACCACCAGCCGGCCACCTGGTCGCCGTACCGATCCGCCCATTCCTGGATGACCTCCGCCCATTTCTGCGCGAACGCGAGGTCGAGCGGCTGATCCTGCGGCCCGGTGGCCAGGCCGAACGCCTGCTGCGCGCGCGCGTCCCGGTTGGGCGCCTGGCACGGCAGGTACAACATCAACCGGATGCCGCGCGGTGCGAGCGCCCGGTACAGGTCCAGCGGCAAATCGCGCGCGGCGCAGCGCTCGCCGGGCGCGTAACCGGTCCGTCGGTCATACGCCGCGTTGGGCGAATTGAAGTAACCGGAGTTCTGCCCCAGCGTGAGGCAAAAGTACTTCGCGCCCAGCGATTCGAGTTGCTTCGCCAACGCCTCGACGTCGAACCGGTTCACCAACGCCAGCCCGTGCGCGTCGCCCGGCAGGAAATGCATGAACACGCCGTACTGGGCGTCGTGAAACCAGTCGGTGTCGGGGTTGGGGGTGAGCGCGTTTTCGCCGAAGGCGCACTGATCGGCGTGGGCCAGGAAGCAGCAGATCACGGTGAGTGCAGTCTTCATATTCCGAGCATTCCGATCGCCTGAAAGTTGAGGCGTATGCGTTGGCAGCAGGATTTCAAAGAAAGGACAAGACGGCAAAATCTAAATGGGTCGTCACGGTTCGGGCACTGCACGGTCAAGAACACGCCGCTGCCGGTTTGCGAGAATCGCCCACTCAGGGCAAAACTGGACACTCGTGCGCGGTTCCGTTAGCAACTTGCAGTCATGCCACCACTCGAATGCGAACTTGAGCGCCAGCTCGGTCAAAGCTTTTGGGCGGCCCTGCGCCGATTCGGCCTTCTCGGCGTCAGTGCCGGAATTACGATCCCGCCTGTCTTTCGTTCTTCTTCCACCGCGGCGCGAGGAATGAACGGGGGGTACCCATGCATATGATGTTCGTCGATGAATCCGGCGATCCGGGGTATCCGAAGGCTGACAACTGGGCAGAATGGCATGGTAGCAAGGTTTACTCCCGTGTCGGTCTCATCGTTCACGGTTGGAAGTGGAAGGCATGGAACGAGAGGCTAGTCAGCTTCAAGTTCAATCGCGGTCTTTTGTGGGACGCGGAAATCAAGGCCTCTCATCTTCGTCGCGGTCAAGGCGCGTTTGTGGGTTGGGATGAGTCGCGCCGGCAACAGTTCATCCAAGACCTGTCGAACCTCATCGGCTTGAACCGAGACCTCACCCTGATTGGCGTTGCCATCGACAAGACGAAGGTTGACACAAAGCAGAAGGACCGACTGGTGAAACCTGATGTCCGCTCGCTGGAACTCCTCTTGGAGCGCTACAATCAATTCCTCCACCGGCAACAAGACAAGGCAGGGATTGTGGTCCTTGATCCTACGAAAGACACGAGCGACGACAACCTGCGCTATTTTCAGTCGTTTCTCCAAATACAGTCTCCGAACCTGAAGCCGCTGCACATTGTCGAGGGGACGTTCTTCGCCAAATCACACACGTCCAACATGATTCAGTTGGCCGATTTCTGCTGCAACGTCTTCTTCCGGGAAGTCACCCGCGACGACCAAAGTGCCGAATGGAAAGCCATCCTGCCTAGATTCTGGCGGGTTGCCGGCCGGGCGCTCGGAAACGGAATCAAGCACTGGCCATCTTGAACGCACAGGCAAAAAAACGCGGCCAAGGAAGCTTTCGCTCCGCCAGTCGCACACTCGCGGCTGTCTTGGTCGCACAGAACTCATCGTTGATCCGGGGCACAAAATCAAGCGGAGTTTTCGCCCCATCGGAGTCGTGGCAAAGCCGCCTCCACATGTTTGTCTAGCGCGGCGCGCGGTGCTGACGCGCTTAGCGCTTGCCGGACCCGGCCACGTCCGCCAGCCTCACCGTCAAATGCAAGCCCAAGGTTCAGCCGCATGCGGCTCAATCACTGTTGGGCGGGAGATCGGCGCCATGTGTGCTTTGGAAATCCTGTGCCTCGTGCTTGTCTCCTGCCAGTCGGTGTTGGGCCAATCTGATACTAACCTGGTGGCCATCGGCGACTGGTCCACCCCTGTTGCGGATTCGGACGGTTATACGCTCCGCGGGCGCCTCCTCGTCGCTCGCCCGCTGCCACCCACGACGGTCGGGCGCAATCGGGCACGATTCGTGCCCAATGCGAGAGTGTACCTCGAGTTGGAGCACCCCTTCACCCGGGCATGGTATCCACCGATCGAGATCTACTTCGATCCGGTCAAGGATCTGCGGTTTTCGATGCATGACGCCCTTGACCAGCCGATACCGTCCGAGCCTGTGGCTATTCGCGGACCAGTTCCTCCGCGGAGTTGGGTGACGGTACCGTGCGACGCGACGTTGAAGCTGCGCGCCGATCTCCGCATGGGCACTACAAACGGACGAGAGGACGCCCTGACCATCGGGACTCTGGGTGGCCATTGGACGATCCGACCGGGCACCACAAACGAATACTTGCTGTCGGGCCGCTTTACAGCGACGACGAACCAGCCAAGCGCCTTCCTCTACCACCGATGGCACGGCACACTGGACCTGCCTAAGCTGAAGATTCCGAAGGCGTGGCGATGACCCGGCCCAACCATTCAGTCCACCGAAGTGCCGCCGGCCATTTCCGTTCGGGCCTCGGTCTTTCTACCCATGTCTCAACCCATTCGCGGCGACTGTGGGTGAGTTTACCTCTGAGCGGCTTTAAGAAGAGAAAGCCCTTGGCCGACAAGCCGGTCCCGCGAATGGGAGCCAGCCGATTCCCGCAGAGACAAATCGAACATCATCGGCGGTTGGCTCTCATCGCTGACCTTTGTCGTTCACTATGAAACCAGCGGTCCGTTGCGTTGTGTGTTTCATGGTCGCTGCCACCCTGCTGGGCTGTGGCAAGTATCCATGCGCCGGGCAGTCCTTTCCATGAACCGTCCCTCACCCCATCCCTCTCCCCCGATGGGGGAGAGGGTGTCCGAAGGACGGGTGAGGGGGACTCTCGGGGGTCCGTGACCCCGATGCGCGATGCCGGACTCGTGGCTGCTGCCCACGAATCGACCGTGAAGGATGGCCAAGTCGTCCTGGTGCGCTCCGGGAAGCAGGTTGGCGCCTTCCGGCTCCGGAACCAGCAACTCGGGGGAAAGAACCGCCCGGAGCGGACTGACCGCACGTGGCTGCGTTCGTGAGAACGCGGCTGGCTTCGTAATGGCGCGGCTGACTCAGAGCCGCCGCCGACTCACGTCGGCAGCCACCGTTCTTCCGCGTGGCCGAAACGCCGCGGCGCGCGCTGGCGGCGCTTGTTCGCTGCCCCTGGCGGTCCTACCCTTCGGCCAACAATAAACCGCGCCCATGCCGCCACGCGCCAAACTCATCCTCGCCCACGTGGTCTTCCTCGTGTCCGGCGCAAGCGGGCTGGGCTGCCAGATGATCTGGACGCGGCTCTTCGGCCTTGGCTTGGGGCAGGAAATGCCGGCGGTGCTGGCGGTGGTGGCGGCGTTTTTCGGCGGGTTCGCCCTCGGCGCGGCGGTCCTGGATCGATGGCTGGCGAGCGCCCGGCATCCGGCCGGGGTGTACGCGGCGCTCGAATTGATAATCGGGTTGTGGCTGCTGGCGTCCGTTCACCTGATCGCCGCGGCGAACCGACTTGCGCTGGACTGGATCGGGTTGGAGCCGTCGCCAATTCGTCACGCCCTCGTCGCGTTCGGCGTGCCGTTTCTCGCGTTGCTGCCGGCTACCGCCGCGATGGGCGCGACGCTGCCCGCGATGGAATGCTTCGCCCGCCAACTCCGGCCGCGCGGGCAAAGCGTCGGTTCGTTGTACGCGGCGAACACCTTTGGGGCGGTGCTGGGCACGCTCGGCAGCGCCTTCTGGCTGGTGCCCGAAATGGGCGCCCGGAATTCGCTCACGCTGTTCGCGGAACTGAACCTTCTCTGCGCAGTGGCGATCCTGGGCGTGGTTGGTCTGGGCAAACTCGCGCGGACCTGGCGAGCCAACCGGTCGGCACAAGAACGCGAGCCCGACGAAAGCCGGCCGCGCCAAGCGTCGTCGGCGTCATTTTCGAGCGCGCGTCTGCGGGTGACGTTGTTCATCACGGGTCTGCTGGGCATCGGCCTCGAAGTGCTTGGCGTGCGGCTGCTCAAGCTCGTGCTGGAGGATACGGTATTCACCTTCGCTTGCGTGGTGGCGGTGTATTTGTTCGGCACTGCGTTGGGGGCGGCGATGGCGAGGCGGCTGTTGGGCAAGCTTTCCGCGGCCCGCCGGCTTGAATGTCTGTTGCTCGCGTTGGCGGGAGCGTGTGCCGTGGCCGGCTGGGTGCTGGTGGCCACGCCGTCGCTCCTCGGCTGGCTCCGTCACCTGACCGGCGCCTCGCTGGGCGGCGTGGCGTTGGCGGAAAGCATTACCGCCGCCGCGTTGTTTCTCCTGCCCACCCTGGCGATGGGCGCGACCTTTGCCACGCTGGCCGAAGCCGCGCGCGAGCGTTGGGGCGGGGTGGGCCGCGCGCTGGCGTGGAACACGCTGGGCGGGGCGCTGGCGCCGGCATTGGTCGGGCTCGGGTTGTTTCCGGCACTGGGCGCCAAGTGGACGCTCGCCGTGCTGGCAGGCGGTTATTGGCTGCTCCAGCCGGGGTCACGTTTGTTGCGGCGTCCAATCCCGGCGCTTTTGCTCGCGTTGGCGTTGGTGTTTCTGCCGGACTTGAGCTTGCTCCGGCTGCTGCCCGGCGAACGCGTGCGCCGCGTTTACGAAGGCGTGTCGGACTCGGTCGCGGTGATCGAGACCGCCGACGGTCACCGAACGCTGCGCGTGAACAACCGGTTCACGATGGGCGGCACGGCGTCGGCCAACGCGGAGCGCCGTCAGGCACTTCTCCCGCTGCTGTTGCATCCTCACCCGCGACGGGCGCTCTTTCTCGGCAGTGCCACCGGCATCACGGCTGCCGGAGCCACGGCGTATCCGAATTTGCAGGTGGACAGCGTGGAGTTGGTGCCGGAGGTCGTGGCGGCAATGCCGGCGTTCGCGCCCGAAAACTCCGCGGCGCCCGGCCGGCTGCGACAATTCACGGCCGACGCGCGGCGGTTCGTGCGCACCACCACCAACCGATACGATGTCATCGTGGCCGACTTGTTCCATCCGGCGCGCGACGGGGCGGGGGCGCTTTACACGCGCGAGCATTTTGCGGGCGTTAAAGAACGGCTGAACGCCGGCGGTCTGTTCTGCCAATGGTTGCCGCTCTACCAACTCGACGAAGCGGTGCTGAAGGTGATCCTGACCACGTTCGCGGAGGTCTTTCCGGACATGCAGGTCTGGCTGCTCCGGCTCAACATCGACACGCCAGTCATCGGGTTGGTCGGAGCGGGTGACGCGAGCGGGACCGCGGAGGCCGAAACCTTCCGGCGAAGCTTTCATCCCGGCTGGTTCGCGGAGCGGTTGGGTGCCCCAGGCTTGCGTGAAGCCTTGAAACCGGTGGGCCTGGCCGAGCCTTACCAGTGCTCTGCGCTCTTGCTCGCCGCAAACCGGATGGCGTTGCGCCCGGCGTTGTCGGAGCGCGCGAGTTCGGACGATCGACCGCGAGTGAGCTTTCTGGCGCCGCGGGCAGAGGCGTCACGGGCCGGCCCACCTTATGCCCTGCTGTTCCGCTTGCTGGACTGGGTTTCGGCGGTTCCGGAGGCGACAGTTGGGTCGCCGGGCACGGCAGGGGACGACGCGCCGCGGCTGCGCGCCTGCCTGGCAGCGCGCAACCAGTACCTGCGCGGGCTGCGGCTCGAAGCGGAGGCCCGACCAGCCGATGCCTTGGCGGCGTGCGTGGAGAGCGCCCGGCTCAGCGCGGACTTCACCACGGGTTACGCTTACGTGCTGACGCTGGCGGTGCAGATGTCCAAGGACCAGCCTGCCGCAGCGCGCCAGTGGCTCGAACGCCTCGCCGAAGCCCGGCCGGAACGACCGGTTGCGCGCGAGTTGTTGGAGCGCCTTTTTACGACAGGCCCCGCTCGCTGAGGAGACGATACGGGAGCCGGTTCATCGTGAAAGGAGTGCAGACGACGGTGGGAAAAAGCGCCTGCGCGGGCCGGCGAACCGTCACAAAACCGGCTGGATAGCTCGGAGAATATCCGCGTCTTCGATCAGTTCCGGACTAATGCGGGTTCCCCCCACGGCCACCACAACCACCTGCACTCCTTCCCGTCGGGCCAGTTTCATGGCTGGAACCATGTCAGTATCGCCCGATAAAAGAACGATGCGATCAACTTGGCGCTTGATGGCCAATGTTGCCACATCGATCCCAATCCGCATGTCCACCCCTTTCTGCTCCAGCGCGAAAAACACGTCGTCAGCGCTCAAGATAGGTGGCGCCGTGCGCGGTGTGCCTGGCGTGGCCGCAATGGCTCTGCGGACGTAAGCGTCGGTCAAGGTCCAGCCGCGCGGCTTGAGTTTGCCCCGCCGGAGGGCGACGAGATTCATCTGCCCCAGTTCATCGAAGAGCTTGGTGGCGTAAGCGTGCGTCGGACTGCAGCCGAAGTCGAATGTTTTGCCGTCAACCGGATTCGTGGCTTTGCGATCATACGGGAAGGCATCATAGTAGAAAATGCGGAATGGTTCCTCCTCGCTTAAATCGAGCGCCAGCAAAGCGTTCTTGCGGACCACCGCTGCCGAGATGATCGGGCGCTTGGGTTGGCCGCCTGGCACGGGCACGGAGAGTTCCGAGCGCAGGACTTTGGTAAACCACCCCCCGTCGATTAGAATTGCGGCCTTCTTCATCAACATAAAACCCTCCGCGGCGTGAGCCAGGGAGGGTAGGATTGAGTGCCAGCCTACTGGCGTAACGGTCTCATCAACGGGAGCAATATCGCACTTGCGGCCAAGCCTGCAACCCCCAAAAAGACCCGGCGGGTTTCGCATCTTGCCAAAGCGGGGGGCGTTCCTTAGCTTGCGGCCCCAGCAATGACGGTAACCCAGCAAACCGCGCTCCGCGCGGCGCGTCCGCGGTGAGATGAGCACACCACGTTGGCGTCGGCCTTGGCCGCATTCTCCCCCTGCGACGGATCACCGCTGCTGGCCAATGCTCGTTGCTCGCCGGACCTGCCTCCACCGGCCGATCTTCGCCTGAACCCAAACCGCGCAACCCATCCGATTCATGAACACCTCCACCCGCCTCAAGCTCTTCGTGATGATGGTCCTCGAATTCGTCATCTGGGGAGCGTGGCTGCCGTTGATCTATGGTTACCTGCCCAGCCTGGGATTCACGCCGCTCCAGCAGTCGTGGATCCTCAATGCGTTTCCCATCGCGGCCATCGTGGGGATGTTTTTCAGCAACCAATTTGCGGACCGCAATTTCGCGGCGGAGCGCTTCCTGGCGTTCAGTCACTTCGTGGGCGGGGCGGCGATCTTCACCCTGGCGTTCATCAAGGCCAGCCCCGAGGCGCTCGACTTCCTCAAGCAGCACGAGAACGCGGCGTGGAACCCGTTGGCGCCGTTCTGGCCGTTCTTCGGACTGATGATGGTGCACTGTCTCCTGTACGTGCCGACGCTTTCGATCTGTAACTCGATCGCCTTCGCCAGCATGAAGGACGCCCAAAAGGAATTCGGCGGCATCCGCATGGGCGGCACCATCGGCTGGGTGCTCGCCGCCTGGCCCTTCACCTTCATCCTGGTGGACTGGGACAAAGTGCACGCCGAGAACCCGCAGGGCTTGGAGGCCTGGCTGGGCACGGTACTGGGTTCCGGTCTGAGCGGCGAAGCTTTGCAGCACGCCACGCGCTCGACGTACATCGTGGCCGGCATCGCCTCGCTGGTATTGGCGATTTACAGCTTCACCTTGCCGCACACGCCCCCGAAGAAGGCCGGCGAAGGCGCGGTCGAGAAGCTCGCCTGGCTCGAAGCGCTCAAGCTGTTGAAGAAGCCGTTCGTTCTGGTGTTGTGGATCGTGACGCTGGTGGATTCGTTCCTGCTTTATAGTTACTTCAACTGGACCGGGTCGTTCCTCGGCACGACGCACGCCGCGGGCGGACCCGGCATTCCGGGCAACTGGATCATGCCCGTGATGAGCATCGGCCAGGTCATGGAAATCCTGACGATGTTGGTCCTCGGCGTGACGCTCAAGCGCTTGGGCTGGCGCGCCACGATGATCGTCGGCATCCTGGGCCACAGCGCGCGGTTCGCCATCTATGCCTTCTTCCCGCAAAGCCCGGCGTTGATCGTGCTGGTCCAGCTTGTCCATGGCGTGTGCTACGCGTTCTTCTTCGCCACGGTCTATATTTTCGTGGACACCTACTTTCCGAAAGACGTGCGCGCCAGCGCCCAAGGCCTGTTCAACGTGATGATCTTCGGCCTGGGCAACATCGCGGCGAATCTCATCTGCCCGTGGCTGAAACAGTCCATCTATACCGTGGGCGACCAGACCAACTACACCTCCCTGTTTCTGGTGCCGACTGCCGTGTCGGTGATCGCGGCGGTTTGTCTGGCGTTGCTGTTCCGGCCGCCGGCCGCCCCGGCGCCAGAGACCGGCGGCGCGGCACCAGCCCACTGATTTAGTCGCGCACAAGCCATGCATACCGACACCTTCAATCGTCGGACCTTTCTCCACCGGACCGGCGTCCTGGCGCTCGGCGCCGGCCTGGCGCCGGTCGGGCGCCTACTCGGGGCCGAGCGGCGGGTGCCGTTTATGATCTCGCTCACGGAGTGGTCGCTGCACCGGACGTTGCAGGAAAAGAAACTCGACCCGCTCGACTTTCCCCGGGTGGCGAAACAGGACTTCGGCATCGACGCGATCGAACTCTCCGGCGCCTTTCTCAAAGCCAAAATCAAAGACCAGGCCTATCTGGCGGAGTTGAAGAAGCGCGCGGACAGCGTCGGCGCCAAAATCCTGCTGATCCTCGCGGACGGCGAAGGCGCGTTGGGCGATGCCGATGCCGCCAAACGCAAACTGGCCGTGGAAAATCATTACAAATGGGTCGAGGCCGCGAAGTTTTTCAATTGCCACTCGCTCGGGGTGGGCGTGGACACCGGCGGCACCGGCAGCGCGGAGGAGCAGATGGAAAGGGCCGCCGATGGCTTGCGCCAGCTCGCGACGTTCGCGGTCAAACAGGGGCTCAACGTGATCGTCGAGAACCGCGGCGGCCTGTCCTCGAACGGCGCCTGGCTGGCCGGCACGATCAAGAAAGTCAACCTGCCCAACTGCGGTTCGATGCCCGATTTCGGGAATTTCCGCATCCGCGACGGCGAGGAGTACGACCGCTACCAAGGCGTGACCGAGCTGATGCCGTTCGCCAAAGCCGTCAGCGCCCAGAGCCGGGAATTCGACGCCCAGGGCAACGAATCCCAGACGGATTTCGCCCGGATGTTGAAAATCGTCCTCGCCGCGGGCTACCACGGCTACGTGGGCATCGAGTACACGGGTGACCGCCTCAGCGAGCCGGACGGCATCCGCGCCACGAAGAAGCTGCTCGAGCAAATCCAGAACGCGGTAAATCTGGGCGGCTAGGCCGGCGCCCGCCTCCCAGCGGCTATGGCCAACGGCTGAGCTGCTGCGACACAGCCTGGCCAGCCTGAACTTCACAGAGGCCGGCCGGCGATTTGCCCCGGCTGGCGCATTGCTGCCGCCAGCTTCCGCGGGTTGCCGAGCTTCCGGCTTCTCCAAACCTCCGCGCAATTCGTTTCCCGGTGAATTGCCCGCCGAAAACGTCGGCGAACACCCCGAATTTGATTAAGCAGACATCCAGGTAATGTTTATCAATTAAACTTGATCGTCATGACAACACCGCCCGATCCCATCCCCGCCGGCCATGCCACTGTGATTCCCGGCCTGGTCATCCGCGGCGCCGCGCGGGCCATCGACTTCTACAAAGCGGTTTTCGGCGCTGAAGAAATCCTGCGCCTGCCGTACCCGGACGGCTCCGCGATCGTGCACGCGGAACTGAAAATTCGGGACTCGGTGCTCATGCTCGGCGACGAGGCGCCCCACTGGGGCGCGTATTCGCCCGCGGCGCTGAACGGTTCGCCGGTCACGCTGATGTTGTACGTCGAGGACGCCGACGCGGTGTTCGCCAAGGCCGTGGCATTGGGGGCGAAGGTGTTGATGCCTCCCGGCGACATGTTTTGGGGCGACCGGATGGGCAAGTTCGCCGACCCATTCGGCCACCAGTGGATGGTCGCCACGCGCAAGGAAGAGGTGTCGCCGGAGGAACTGGCCCGTCGCGCCGCTGCCCAGTTTGACGCGCAGCTTTAGCCGCGAGGTTGGCTTCCAGCAATTGGAGTTCGCTTCGATCGTTTCGTTTACGTTGCCCGGCAACACCGCGTCACGCCGCGTCAGGGAAAAAGCGGGGCTGGGTTGGGAAGGCGAAGGCTGCTGGGCCGGTCGGCCGCATGTCTTTTACCGGATCCGTCGCGCGGAATGGTTTCGGCGCCGGGCCGCGCACTGACCAGCCACGGAGGATGTCGAGACGAGCCCGGAGCGATTGTACGGGAAGGAATCTTAACTTTGTAGATAATTTGTGTTGAACGCACGGTCGGGCTTCCGCTATTCGTGCGGTCATGTTTTCACCCGCGAGAATGGGTCGGGCCGTTCTGTTGGCGGCGGCGCTTGGGCTGCCCGCGCGGGCGGCCGCCCCGCTCACGATCGCCGTGGTGCCGAAAGGCACGACGCACGAATTCTGGAAGGCCGTGAACGCGGGGGCCTTCAAAGCGCGCGACGAGTTGCGCGCGCGCGGCCGGCAGCTCGAGGTCATTTGGAAAGGCCCGCTCAAGGAAGACGACCGCGACCAGCAGGTCCAGACGGTGGAGAATTTCATGACCCGGCGGGTGAGCGGCATCGTCCTGGCGCCGCTGGATTCGCAGGCGTTGGCCCGACCGGTCGCCAGCGCGGTGCAGGCCGGGATTCCCGTGGTCATCATCGATTCGGATTTGAAGTCCGACCGGCAGGTCAGTTTCGTGGCGACCGACAACGTCAAAGGCGGGGTGATGGCCGCTCGCCGACTCGGTGCCCTGCTGGGCGGCCAAGGCAACGTGATCCTGCTCCGGTACGCCGTCGGTTCCGCCAGCACCGAACAGCGCGAAGCCGGGTTCTTAGACACGTTGAAGGCGGATTTTCCGGGCATTCGGATCATCTCGGCTGACCAGCACGCCGGAGCCACACGCGAGAGCGCCTACCAGGTCGCACAAAACCTCCTCAACCGGTTCGGCCATGAAGTGAACGGCGTGTTCGCGCCCAACGAAACTTCGACCATCGCCATGACCAAGGCGCTGCGCGACCGCGGCCTCGCGGGTGGCAAAGTGAAGATGGTCGGGTTCGACGCCGGCTCCCTCGAGATCGCCGACCTCCGCAGTGGCGACCTGCAAGGCCTGGTGGTGCAGGATCCGTTGCGGATGGGTTACCTCGGCGTGATGACCCTGGTGGACCACCTCGATGGCAAGCCGGTCCCCAAACGGGTCGAAACCGCGGTTACGCTGGTTACGCGGGAGAACATGGACGAACCCGCGATCCGCGACCTCCTGCACCCGCCGCTCGCCAAGTACCTCAAGTAACGCCGCGGCATGTCCACCCTCGCCAGTCTGGAGTTTCCCAGTATGTCAATCCGGACGCCGTTACCCCGATTGGCGCGGTTGCGCATGGCAGGCGTGACCAAACGCTTTGGCAGCATACCGGCGCTGCGCGGGGTCTCATTCGAGTTGGCTCCCGGCGAGGTGCACGCGCTCATCGGCGAAAACGGCGCGGGCAAGAGCACGTTGATGAAAATCCTGAGCGGCGCGCTGCGGCCCGATGCCGGCGTGATCGAACTGGACGGCGCCCCGTTCGTGCCCGGCAACCCGCATCACGCCCGCGAGGCCGGCATCGAGATGATTTACCAGGAGTTGAGCCTGGCGCCGCATTTGACTGTGGCGGAGAACATCGTTCTGGGGCGCGAGCCCACCCGTTGGGGATGGTTGCGGCGCGGTCAGCGAAGAAGGCTCGCGCGCGCGGCGCTGGCTGAGTTGGATCGCGAAGACGTGCCGCTGGACGTCGCGGTCGGGACGCTCCCGATTGCCGAGCAACAGGTGGTGGAAATCGCGCGGGCCTTGGTGGGCCGGCCGAAGGTCATCATCATGGACGAACCCACCAGCAGCCTGAGCCGGGTGGACGCCACCCGACTGTTCCGGAGCATCCGCCGGGTGTCGGCCCGTGGTGTTAGTGTCATCTATATCAGCCATTTCCTGGAAGAGTGTCAGGAAGTGGGGCAGCGTTACACGGTGCTCCGGGACGGTGCGAGCGTCGGCAGTGGAGCGCTCGCGGACATCGACGTGCACGGGTTGGTGCAACTCATGGTGGGGCGCGGAATCGAGGCGCTTTACCCGCCGCGGGTGCGCCGTCGGGGCGGTCCTTTGCTCGAACTTCGCGCCCTGTCCGGCCGCGAAAAACCGCGCGGCGTGAACCTCCGGCTGCACGCAGGCGAAATCCTCGGCCTCGCCGGATTGGTGGGCGCGGGGCGCACTGAAACGCTTCGGGCTGCCTTCGGACTGGATCCGGTGAACGACGGCGAAGTCGAAGTGGCTGGGGTCCGGAGCACCCACGCCAGCGCCACCACCCGGCTTCGTCAAGGCCTCGGCCTGCTTAGCGAAAATCGCAAGGAGGAAGGGTTGATGCTCAACCGCAGTCTGGCGGAAAACCTGACGTTGACCCGGCTGGGCGCGCTGGCCCCGTTGGGTTATTTGCAGCGCCGGCGCCAGCGCGAGGCAACGGCTTCGTGGATGCGCCGGCTCGACGTGCGCGCCCGCGCGCCCTGGCAACCGGTGGGCCAGTTGTCCGGCGGCAACCAACAGAAAATCGCGCTGGGCCGGCTGCTTTACCATGACGCGAAGGTGTTGTTGCTCGACGAGCCGACCCGCGGCATCGACGTTGGCAGCAAGGCCCAGATTTACCACCTGATGTCCGAACTGGCGGCGGAGGGCCGGGGCATCATCTTCGTCAGCTCGTACCTCCCGGAATTGCTGGGCCTGTGCGACACGATCGGCGTCTTGTGTCGCGGCCAGCTTGCCGATTGCCGTCCCGCCGAAAACTGGACCGAACATGCCCTCATCCTTGCTGCCCTCGGCCAATCCAACGGTTCCCACGCTCCCAATTGAAACCGGACCGCGCCGCTCGCTTTGGCTGGCGCCGCTCCGTTTGTTGCTGAGCGGTGCTGGGCCGTTTCTGGGATTGGTGTTTGTCGTGAGCGTGTTCGCGCTCAGCGCCGAGGTGCGCCCGTATTTTTACACCGGCGCCAACTTCAAGATCATCCTCACGCAGTCGGTGGTGGTGGCGGTCGGCGCGCTGGGCATGACCCTCATCATCGTGAGCGGCGGCATCGACTTGAGCGTCGGCGCGGTCGTGGCGTTGTGCGGGGTGGTGGGCGCCAAACTGCTCGTGGCGGGGTGGCCCCCGGCAGCGGCTGTGCTGATCGCGATCGCCTTGGGCGGCCTGGTGGGGCTGGCGAACGGCACCATCGTGGCGGGTTTCAAGCTGCTGCCGTTCATCGTCACGCTGGGCATGATGGGCGTGGCACGCGGCGCCGCCAAGTGGCTGGCGGACAACCAGGCCATCGACCTTCCGAAAACGCCGGTGAACGCGCTCATGGCCCAGACAAGTCCCACGACGCTGTTTCCGCTCCCGTGGGGCGTCTGGCTCACGGTTGTGCTGGCCGTGCTGCTGACGGTGGTGCTCCAGCGCACGGTTTTCGGAACGCGGGTGTTCGCCCTGGGCTCGAACGAAGCCACGGCCCGGCTTTGCGGCATCCGCGTGCCGCTGCAAAAGATTCTGATCTACACGCTGGCGGGCTTTTTCTTTGGCCTGGCCGGGGTGCTCCAAATGTCGCGGCTCACACAGGGCGATCCGACCGTGGCGGTCGGCCTCGAACTCGACATCATCGCCGCGGTCGTGATCGGTGGCGCCAGCCTCAACGGCGGTTCCGGCAGCGTCCACGGCTCGATGATTGGCGCGCTCATCATGGCCGTGTTGCGCAACGGCTCCAACCAGATCGGCTGGCCCACCTACGTGCAGGAGATCCTGATCGGCATCGTCATCGTCGTGGCCGTGGGCCTGGACGGCCTGCGGCGCTGGCGGGCCCGGCTGTAAACGGCCGCATTTGGCGCTTGCCTCGCAAGGCCATCCGGCAAACATTCCGCTTAACTAATCCGAATCATAAATTCAGTAACTCGCCACGAGCCATGTCAGACACTACGCCAACCCCCGCCGCCGCGTCGCCCGTTGCCGCGATGGAAGCCTGGGAAGACTTTCTCAAAGAGCGCTACCCAACACCCGCCGGGGCCCCCGCGCCGGCCGCGCCGTTCCAGGCGGTCAACCCCAACAAGACCCAGGCCGAGTTTCGCAACTACGAAGCCGACGCCCGGCCGACCGTCCGGGAATTCTACCGGCTCAATCACCGGTACCAGACCTACGATTTCGTGCTGGCCAAGAAACGGGAATATCTCGGCTTCAACCGCCGCGAAATGGGCATCTGGGAGGCCGCCGAGTACCTCAACACCCTGGTGGACGACAGCGATCCCGACACGGACCTCTCCCAGCTCGAGCATCTGCTCCAGACCGCCGAGGCCATCCGCCGCGACGGCCGCCCGCGCTGGTTCATCCTCGCGGGATTCGTGCACGATTTGGGGAAGATTCTCTGCCTCTTTGGTGAACCGCAGTGGGCGGTCGTGGGCGACACCTTTCCCGTGGGTTGCCGGTATTCGGACAAAATCGTGTTTCCGCAATACTTCGCGGACAATCCGGATGCCGCGAACGAGCGATTCCAAACCCGGCTCGGCGTTTATCGCGAGGGCTGTGGCCTCGACCAGGTGCATCTCTCCTGGGGGCACGACGAGTACATCTACCAGATCGCGAAACCGTACTTGCCCACCGAAGCGCTCTACATGCTGCGGTACCACTCGTTCTATCCGTGGCATCGCGAAGGCCAGTACGATTACCTCTGCCACGACGAAGATCGGGCGATGTTGAAGTGGGTGCTGGATTTCAACCGTTACGACCTTTACACGAAAAGCCACGAGCGCCCCGACGCGGCGCGCCTGCGCCCATTCTACGAAGAACTCGCCGCGGAGTATTTCCCCCCGAAGCTGCGCTGGTGACCTGTGGCCCGCTGGCGAAATTGGCCGGCGTGGTCATGAGCCGGTTTGAGGGCAACGCCCGGTTTTGCCTTGCCGCGGCGGCGAGGGCTGCCTCAATTCCGGGCCAGCAATGACGCTGCCCACGCAACTGTTCATCGACGGCGCCTGGCGCCAACCGGCCGGCGGTCGCCGCACGCCGCTCATCAACCCCGCCACCGAGGAAACGTTCGCGGACATTGCCGCGGCGGACGTGGCGGACGTGAACGCGGCAGTCGAATCCGCCCAGCGCGCGTGGGAAGGCGGCTGGCGCGACCTCGCCCCCGGCAAGCGCGAGGCCGTCTTGCACGCCGTCGCCCGCAAGCTCCGCGAGCACCAGGAGGAAATCGCCCGGCTCGAAATGCTCCAGATCGGCAAGCCGATCGGCGATGCCCGCGACGAGGCGGGCCTGGGCGCGCGCTGCTTCGAATATTACGCCGGCGCGGTCACCAAGTTTGGCGGCCAGACCCTGCCGGTGGGGCGCGGCGGATTCGACTTTACGTTGCGCCAGCCGATGGGCGTCGTGGCGTGCATCGTGCCGTGGAACTTTCCGTTCCCGATCGCCTGCTGGAAGGCGGCGCCTGCGCTGGCCGCCGGCAACTGCGTGGTGCTCAAACCCGCGTCGCTCTCGCCGTTGACGGCGCTGAAGCTGGGCGAACTGGCTTGCGAAGCCGGCTTGCCGCCCGGCGTGCTGCAAGTCCTGCCCGGCGCTGGCTCGGCCATCGGCGATGCGCTGGTGACGCATCCGCGGATCCGCAAAGTCTCCTTCACCGGCTCGACCGAGATCGGCCGGCGCATCATGGAACTCGCCTCGCGCGACCTCAAACACGTGTCGCTCGAACTCGGTGGCAAATCGCCGAACATTGTGTTCGCCGACGCGGATTGGCAACGCGCGGCCGAAACCTCGCCGATGAGCGTCTTCGCCAACACCGGCCAGGATTGCTGCGCCCGCAGTCGCGTGTACGTCGAGCGCAGTGTCTTCGAGCCGTTCGTCGAGCGATTCGTCGCCGCCACGCGGAAGCTCGTGGTGGGCGACCCGGCCAGCGACGCCAACCAACTCGGCCCGCTGGTCTCGGCCGGTCAGCGCGCGACGGTCGAAGAATTTCTCGCCGATGCGCGGCAGCGCGGCAGCCGGTTCGTCTGCGGCGGCGGCCGGCCGCACCCGAAAGGCTACTACCTCGAACCCACAGTCCTGCTTGGCGTCGGCCAGGAGGACCGCTGCTGGCGCGAGGAAATTTTCGGTCCCGTGGTGGCTATCACGCCATTCGACGACGAGGCGCAAATGCTCCGTGACGTGAACGCCTCACCGTATGGTCTGAGTGGCTCGATCTGGACGAACAATCTGGGCCGCGCCTTGCGTGTTAGCCGCGCGGTCCAAAGTGGCGTGCTGAGTGTCAACTCGCACAGCAGTGTCCACGTCGAAGCGCCGTTCGGCGGTTTCAAACAAAGCGGCCTGGGCCGCGACCTTGGCCTGGCGGCGCTCGAGGGCTACACGGAGTTGAAGAACGTGTACATGGCGGAGTGATCGGTCCACGGCGGCGGCGACCGCAAGAATCTCACGGGCGGGCGCGGTCAAAGTTCGACCTGCATGCCCAGTTCCACGACACGGTTCGCCGGCAGGCCGAAAAAGGCGGTGGCGCTTTGGGCGTTGCGGGCCAGGAAGGCGAAGAGTTTCTCGCGCAAACCGCGCCACCAGGCGACGCCTTGACGGCAGATCACCGTTTCGCGACTGAGGAAAAACGTCGTGTCCGAGAGCCGGAGCTGCAGCCCGCGTTCGCCGCACAGGCGCAGGATTTCGCCCATGTCCGCTTCGTCCATGAACCCATGCCGCGCGGTCACGCGGTAAAAGCCCTGGCCGTGTTTGACGATCTCGAGCCGTTCGGACACCGGCACGCGCGCGTCTTCCTCGGTCAGGATGGTGAGCAGCACGACGCGCTCGTGCAGGACGCGGTTGTGTTTGAGGTTGTGGAGAAGCGCGATGGGTGTGCCGGTGGGACTGCCGGCCATGAAGACGGCGGTGCCACCCACGCGGTGCGGTTTGCGTTCTTCGATGTCGGCCAGAAACATGTCGAACGGCAGCATGCTGGCCTGGAGGCGGTCGCGCAGGCGGCGGCGGCCCCACTTCCAGGTGCGCATGCAACCGTAAAGGGCGCCGCCCACCACCAGCGGGAACCAGCCGCCATGGACGACCTTGAGCAGGTTGGCGACGAGGAAGGCGATCTCCACCAAGCCGAAAAGGCCGCACAGCGCCAGTGCATGGCCGATACTCCAGCCCCACAGACGTTGCGCGGCGAAGTAAAACAGAACGGTGGTGATGAGCATCGTGAGCGTGACCGCAATGCCGTACGCGGCGGCGAGACTGCCGGAGTCCTGGAAGCCGATCACCAATCCCAGGCAGGCCAACATCAACAGCCAGTTGGCGGTGGGCACGTAAATCTGGCCGCGCTCGGTGGGCGAGGTGTGCAGGATGCCGACGCGCGGAAAATAACCCAACTGCACCGCCTGCATCGTGAGCGAGTACACGCCGGAGATCAGGGCTTGCGAAGCGATGATCGCCGCGGCGGTGGCCAGACCCACCAGCGGAAACAAGCCCCACCTCGGCGCGAGCGCGAAAAACGGATTCGCGATCGAGCCGGGTGTGGTCAACAGCAGCGCCCCCTGGCCGAGGTAATTCAGGAACAGCGCCGGCAACACGAGACCGAACCACGCCCTTTGGATCGGCTTCCGCCCGAAGTGGCCCATGTCCGCGTACAAAGCCTCGCCGCCGGTGAGGACCAGGAACACGGCGCCGAGCACCTTGAAGGCCGTCCAGCCTTCGCGGCGCATGAACTCGGTCGCGAAGAACGGGTTCACCGCCCGCAAGACCTGCGGTTCGGCGAACACTTCCGCCACACCCAACACCGAGATCGTGACGAACCAGACCAACATCACCGGCCCGAACACCCGTCCCACGCCGCCGGTGCCGAAACGTTGCACCGAGAACAGGCCCACCAGGACCAGCGCGGACAGCGGAACCACGAAGTTGTGCATCTGCGGGGTCGCGATCTTGAGTCCTTCCATCGCGCCCAGGACGGTGATCGACGGCGTGATGATGCCGTCGCCATAAAGCAAGGCCGCGCCGAAGACGCCCAACGCGGTGAACCCCAGCGCCAGCCGGCCGCGGCGCGCACGTTCGGGGAAGGCCAGCGCCAGCAACGAGAGAATGCCGCCTTCGCCCTTGTTGTCGGCGCGGCAGATGAACACCAGGTATTTCACCGAGATGATCACCAGCAGCGACCAGAAGATCAGCGACAGCACGCCGAGGACGTTGGCATGGGTGGGCGCCACGCCGTTGGCCGGGGCGAAGCACTCGCGCAACGCGTACAACGGGCTGGTGCCAATGTCGCCGTAAACGACACCCAAGGCGGCCAAAGCAAGCAAACGGCGAGTTGAAGCAGGATCTTCTTTAACGGTCATGCGGTCAATTGCTGCGGTGGCTGACCCGCGGGACAAAGGCCGCCACTGCGGGCATTATGGCGGGGCCGGGCCGGATTAGCAACCGGCGGCTCCCGACGGCCACACGCGCCGCGCGGCCGCAGCTTGTCGTTGTCAGCGCGGGCGGTCATCCGCTTAACTCAGGCCCGCCGCATGAAAACCACCGCCGCCCTCGCCTGCGCCGCGCTGAGTTGCGTGGCCGTCAACCTGATCGCCGCCCCGCCGCCGCTCGCACTCTGGTACCGCCAGCCCGCCGAGCGCTGGGTCCAAGCCCTCCCGGTCGGCAACGGGCGCCTCGGCACGATGGTCTTCGGCGGCGAGCGCGACGAACGACTCCAGCTCAACGAAATCTCGCTCTGGTCCGGTGGCCCGCAGGACGCCGACAATCCCGAAGCCCTCGCCGCCCTGCCGGAAGTGCGCCGCCTGCTCTTCGCCGGCAAGTACGCCGAGGCCGAGAAGCTCACGTTTCAAAAGATGGTTTGCCGCGGGCTGGGTTCGCACAGCGGCGCC
>JAKCAB010000324.1 GCA_021839785.1 bacterium
AGGATCCGCGGTACCACCGCGACGCGTATCATTTTTTGCGCGAGGCGCTGGACTACACGCAGAAGGCCATCAGCCAGGCGAACAAAGGCAAGTTCCGCCACGTCACCGGCCAGGAATTGCTGGCCGGCATTCGGGCCTGGGCGCTCCAGCAGTACGGCCCAATGACCTTGGCGGTGCTCCACGAATGGGGCATCCGCCGCTGCGAAGACTTCGGCGAACTGGTCTTCGCGTTGGTGGACGCCGGCGTGTTGAGCAAGACCGAAACCGACAGCCGCGCGGATTTCGCCCACGGGTTCGACTTCCAGGAAGCGTTTCGCAAGCCTTTCCTGCCCATGCGGTCCGGCCAGGCGCAAGCCACCGGGCCCGCGTTGCCGCCCAAAGCCGGTTCGGCCGCCGGCCGCTAAATCCAAAAACTGAATCGAGGCGGGTAGTTTCCCCCGCCGTTTTCCGGGTACCCGCGAAAACCGCGGGCGAGGTATCTGGACCGCAAGGCGTTGAGACGACTTGAGCGCCGCGTTTCATAGACCCGCGTTTCAACCCCTATTGACGTGTAGCGGGAAAGACATTCACGCGCTACCTGCTTCTGTGTTGAACAAATTGCCCGCGTCGCAGTCCAATGGCTGATTCGGCATCACAATCAAACTGAATAGTCACCATGAAAAAACGACTCGGATGGATCGTGGCGATGGCCGTCTGTGTGCTGGCGTTGGGCAGCGCCAACGCCTTCGCCAAGGGCAAGGAGGTCACCCTCACCGGCGAGGCCAAGTGCGCCAAGTGCATGTTGCACCAAGGCGACAAGTGCCAGACCGTGATCGAGACCACCGCCAAGAACGGCAAGAAACTGGACTATTACGTCCTGGACAACAGCGTGAGCAAGGCGTTCCACACGGATGTCTGCCACGCGGCCATGAAAGTGACCGCCACCGGCACGGTCAAAAAGGATGGCAAGAAGAAAGGGCTGTTGCTCACCAAGATTGAGCCGGTGAAGTAACCGGCCCGCACACGACGCGGCGGCCAGGCTTGGATTGCTGTGCCTGGCGGTCGCGGGTTCCAGTCGCCGTCCCGTCGCCAGGCGATGGGACGGCGATGGCTTTTTTTTGAAGAACCAGCCGCGGCCCAGGCGGCCATCGGGAACTCAGCGTAATACTGAGTTGCGATCAAAAGGATACGAACGCGCCCTCACCCTCCCTGCGGGCACCCTCTCCCCTGTGGGGGAGAGGGTTGGGGTGAGGGGGTGCTTCGTAGCCATTTGAATGAACTTTGGTATGAGACACTTACAACGAAGTTCGCCCGGCCTCCGGTCTCACCGCTGCCGCCCGCGCCGATCCAGCCAGACTGCGCCCACGATGATCACGCCTTTGATGATTTGCTGGTAGTAGGCGGAGACGTTGAGCTGGTCCAAACCGCTGTTCAGCACGCCCAGCAAGAGCGCTCCCAGAAAAGTTCCGCCAACGCCCCCCACCCCACCGGACAGGCTGGTGCCTCCGATCACCACGGCGGCAATGGCATCCAGTTCATAGGCAATGCCGGCATTCGGTTGACCGGTGGTGATGCGCGCGGCCAACACAACGCCCGCCAACCCGGCAAGGGCGCCGCATAAGCCGTAGGCGAAAAGCTTCACCCCCGTCACGTTGATGCCGGCGGCGCGCGCGGCCAGTTCGTTGCCGCCCACCGCGTACAGGTAACGACCCAGGCGGGTCTTGCCGAGGAACACCCAGGATCCCAGCGTCACCGCCAACAGGATCAGCGCCGGCACCGGAATGCCGGCAATTTCGCCGCCCAAGCGGGTGAAGGCGGGGCTGAGGTTCGACACCGGCCGGCCGCCGCTGGCCACCAAGGCGAGTCCGCGGGCAGCGGTCATCATGCCCAGCGTGGCGATAAACGGCGCGACCCGACCGGCGGTGATCACGGTGCCGTTGACCAGTCCGCAAACCAAGCCCGCGAGCACGCCGGCCAGAATCGGCACCATTGCCGGCCACTCGCCGGGGTGGGCCAGCGACGCCGCCACCACGCCGGTGAGTGCCACCAGCGAACCGAGCGACAAATCCACGCCGCCGGTCAGCAGCACGTAAGTGACCCCGACGGCGAGAATGCCGTTGATCGAGATTTGGCGGACGATGTTGATGAGATTGCCGGCGCTGAAGAACGTGGGTTTGAGGACGGCCAAAACGCCGCACACCGCCGCCAGCGCCAGCACCAGGCCGTAACGGCGAAACCAATCGCCGCCCGCCGCGACCGGGCGCGGGGACGCGGAACGAGTTACGTGAGGCGTGGAACTCATGGTCAGTCGGGCATCGCAAGGTGGAGCACTTCGGCGGCGGAGGCGACGCGGGGATCCAGTTCGGCGGCGAGCCGGCCTTCACGCATCACCAGCACGCGGTCGCTCAACGCCAGGACTTCCGGCAATTCGGACGACACTAGCAGGACCACCAGGCCCTCAGTGGCAAGGCGACGGATCAGCGCGTAAATCTCCGCCTTCGCCGCCACGTCGATGCCGCGGGTGGGTTCATCGAGAATGAGAATGCGGGGCCGGGTCAGCAGCGCCCGGGCGAGGAGCACTTTCTGTTGGTTGCCGCCGCTGAGCCGGTTGACCGGCTGCCGCAGGCCGGCCTCTTTGATCGCAAAGGCACTCACCTGCTCCGTCGCGATCCTGGCCTCGCGCGCATGGTCGATGAATGGTCCGCGGCAAAACTGGCGCAGGCTGGCGAGCGTCATGTTTTCCGGCAAGGCGAGCTGGGGCACCAAACCCGATTCGCGCCGGTCCTCGGTAACCATCGCAATGCCCAAAGCCAGGGCATCGCGCGGATGCTTCAAGCGCGCCGGGCGGCCGAAGACGCGCACCTCGCCTTCATCGGCTGGCGCCAGACCGTAAATGGCGCTCGCCACCTCCGTGCGACCGGCGCCCATCAAACCCGCCAGCCCGACGACTTCGCCTTGCCGGACCGTGAAGCTCACGTCGCGGAAGCCGCCACGGCGACCGAGGCCACAGACTTCGAGGGCGAGTTCGCCGGTCGAAGTGCCGATCCGGCTTACATTGATGGGAGTCGCGCGCCCCACCATGAGTTCCACGAGGCGGGAAGCGGTCAGTCCCGCCGCGGGCACGGTCGCCACGTGCGCTCCGTCGCGGAGCACGGTCACGCGGTCCGCGATCCGCTGCACCTCCTCCAGGCGGTGCGTGATGTAAAGCACAGCCACGCCCGCGCGGCGGAGGTCGTCAATGATCGCGAACAGCGCGTTGGCCTCCGGTTCGGAGAGCGCGGAAGTCGGTTCGTCCATGATCACCACACGGGCTTGGCGGGCCAGCGCCTTGGCGATTTCCACCATCTGGCGCTCGGCCACGCTGAGTTCGCGCAACGGGCAGTCTGGCGGGACGTTCAAGCCGAGCCGCCCCAGCAGGCTGGCCGCCTCGCGCCGGATCCGGCCGTGGTCGAGCCAGCCGGGAAAACGGGTCGTCGGCTCGCGGCCCATGTGGATGTTCGCCGCCACGGACAGCTCCGGGAAGCCCCACAATTCCTGGTGGATCATGACGATGCCGCGCGCCAACGCCTCGTGCGGGTTGCGCAGGCGGACGGCCTGGCCGCCGATCCGAATTTCGCCGGCCTCGGGCGGGAAGTGCCCGGCGAGCAGTTTCATGAGCGTGGATTTGCCGGCGCCGTTCTCGCCCATGACGGCGTGGACTTCACCCCAGACCACATCCAGCGACACGCCGCGCAGCGCGGGCACGGCGCCGAAGGCCTTCGCCAAGGCGCAAGCTTGGAGCACGAACGGCGTGGCGGCGGTGCTGGTCATCATCGTCGGCAATGCGGCCTTCTGTTAGCCTGCGCTTCCGCCTGATGGCAATGACTTTCCGCCCTTGCCAATCTAATTCTGAAATTCCGTTGACGCGGTGGGCCGGGCGCGAAAGATTGGGGCCGTTACTCCAAATGACCGAACTCCAAAAGTGCTTGCCGCCGCGCTTGGCCTGATTTGCGACGGGTGGCGTCTCGTGATTCCAAACGCAGGCACAAGCTCAACAACAAAGTGGTAGTATGAAAAGCTGGCATAACCTTGGCGGTTTCGTGGGTGGCGGGTTGCTCGTGGCGTGCCTCGGCGGTTTCTGGCCCGCCTCGGCCCGGGTGTTGGATGACTTCAACGCGGCGCAGGCGAGCGGCTGGGAGGACTCGAACCCAGCCGGTCAGCCATTGCCGGGAGGGAAGCAGGCGAACGGCGTCTTT
>JAKCAB010000602.1 GCA_021839785.1 bacterium
GGCCGCTATTCCTCAACCCAGGGCAATGCCCTGGGAAGACGGCCGCCCGGCAAAGGGCCGACGCCAGCCCACCCCGCCGCCCGATTTGCGGCCGGTTCCGGACTTCGCGCAGGGGAAGCCTGGTTTTGTTGGGAAATGCGCCGACGCCAAGGCCGCTGGCACCTGCGCTCTCCCCACGCCTCAGCTACACCCCTGCAGGAAGCCGGGCTGCGTCCCCGATCTACGCTAGGAAATCGCGACTGGCACCCGGCCGGCGAATGAATAACTTAAGGCTTGGCGGGGTCAATCCGGCTGAGTCGCGATAGGCAAGGCCGCACGGACCGAACAACGAGGCTCGTGCCCCCGCTGGACCACGGCTCCCAGAAAAACATGAAACCGGCGGCAAACACCAATCTGGCACCCAGGGCGACGCGCTCCGCCGTCTCGCGGTAAGGGGCCGGGGCTGAGCGATCCCCGGGGACCGCCGACACTTGGTCAAATCATTCTGCCATGAAAACAACCAGGCTCTTTTACCCGGCTGTGCTCCTGACCTCGGGGCTGGCGTTCGGCCTGCTCGGTTGCCGCAGCGACAGTGCCGAGCAACCGGTGACGACGCTGACGCCGGAGACTTCCCATCTCACAATGATCCCGCCGGCGCCGGAAACACCGCCGCCCGCTTCCGTGCCGAGTGTCGCCGCGGCGAGCTCAGTCGTGACCCCCGTCACGGCCCCGGCCCCGCCCGCCGCCAATTCACCGGCGGTGGCGGCGGTCATGACCAATGCGCCTGCGACCACCAACGCACTCGCGACGGACGCTGCGCCGTCGGCGAGCGCTGAGGGCGCAAGCGCGCCCACCGCGCAGGTCGCGCCGCAATTGCCCGCGTTACCGGCGCCCGTCCGCGAAGTTGTCGAGATGGCGCGGTCCAACGTGGGCGAGTCGGTTTTGCTGGAGTTCGTAAAGAATTCGCCGGATCCCTTCGAGATCAAGCCGGAGGAAATCGTTTATCTGAAAGACATCGGCGTGCCGGAAACGGTGGTGACCGCCATGATCAAGCGCACCGGTGAGTTGCACGCTCAAGGCGTTGTGACGGTGCCAGCAGCGGAAACGGTGGCGTCCGGCGCTCAAGGCGCCGCCCCGGCCGACCAATCGGCCTACGCCACCACGGTGACGCCCACCGCGGAAATTGCTCCGCCCCCGCTGCCAGTGACGGACAATTATTATTACTCGTCGCTCTCGCCTTACGGGAGTTGGCTGTACATTCGGCCCTACGGCTGGTGTTGGCAACCCACGGTGGCGGTGGTGGACAACGGCTGGCGGCCTTATTGCCAAGGCGGTCGCTGGGCTTATACGTCGGATGGCTGGTACTGGCAGTCGTCGTATTCGTGGGGCTGGGCGCCGTTCCATTACGGTAACTGGTATCAGAACCCGGCCTGCGGCTGGGTGTGGGTGCCGGGTTCGGTCTGGGCTCCCGCCTGGGTGACGTGGCGGTACAGCGATGCCTACTGTGGTTGGGCGCCGTTGCCGCCCGGCTGCGGCTGGAACACGGGCGTGGGGCTGACGTACTACGGCAGGGGCGTGTCGGTGGGCTTCAGCTTCGGCTTGAGTTGGTCCTGCTACACCTTTGTGGGTTGGGATCACTGCTGGGGTCCGCGTCCCTACCATTACTATGTGCCCCGGCACCACGCGGCGGTGGTGTACAACAACACGACCGTCATCAACAACTACTATGGAGGCGGCGGCAAAGCGGTCGTCAACCACGGCATCCCGACGGCGAAGATGCCCACCTTCGCCCGCCAGGAAATTCATCACGCCGATCTAAAGGACATCACCCCCGGCAGCCGGGCGCCGGTGCGCCCCGAGCAAGCCAGTTTGGAGGGCAACAAGCTCGCGGTTTATCGCCCGCACGTACCCTCCGACCTCAAGGCGAATTCCTCGAAGCGCATGGACCCGCCGTACACCCCAGTGCGGAGCCGGAGCGAAGTACCTTCGCTGACGCGCAGCGAATTCGGTTCGCCGCGGAGTTCGTTGGGGCCACTGAGCCGCGGAACGGCTGCGCCCTACCGCACCCCGAATCGGAGTGGCACGACGATGCGGCCCGGCACGCCAACCTATACCTCTCCGAGCCGCGCGGTTCCGCAACGTCCGCCGACCGCCACTGTGCCGTCGCGAGTCGAGCAACGTTCGACGTCACCGACCGCGCCGTCCCGCATCGAGCGCAGCACACCGCAGCAACCCTATTCGTCTCCGACCCGCTCGCCGGGCTTCGACACCCAACGGGCTCCACAACGGAGCGAGACGCCGTCCGCCCCATCACGAGGCGGAAACCCTGGCTCACCGTCCGCCCCCAGCCGGAACGAACGGCCGCCGTCCTCGCCAACTTCACGTTACGAGGCGCCGCGATACGTGCCTTCCGCGCCGCCGGCCCGGTACACGGAGAACTTTCAACCCGCCTCTCCGAATCGCGGCTCATACAGGAGTTACTCGCCGGCACCCGCTGCTCCAGCACCACGCGCCAGCGCGCCCGCGTTCACACCCAGCCAGCCGCGCATGTCCGCACCGCCGGTTCGGAGTTTTGAGAGCCCGCCGTCGTCGCGGCCCAGTTTCAGCAGCTCGCCGGCGATGTCTGCACCGCCCTCGCGGGCGCCGAGCACCCCTTCGAGACCGCCGACGTCCTTCGCGCCGGCACCTAGGTCGGCGTCTCCCGGTCCCGCGCCGACACGCGGTCGGTACCAGACTCAATGAGACCGAGGACGGGCAACGGGGCAAGCGAAGCGGGGGCAACTTGAGGATCGAATTGGATCGCAATTGAACCCAGGTGCCGTGGGGCGGAGGCTGGCCGAGTCTTTTAATCGCCGGAATGTTCACTGATTCGCCCGGCCGGCTGGAGTCGATCTCCGTATCGCATACACGATGAAACATTCCCTTTCGCTTGCGCTCGCGCTTGGTTTCAGTGCTTGGGTGGCCACCGCCGCGGATCCCGCCACCAATGCGCCGGTGGTGGTTTATTCGACGGGTTTCGAGGCCGGCGAAGGTTACGATGCCAATTCTCCGTTACGCGGCCAGGCGGGCTGGCAGGCCGAAGGATCGGGCGGCAACGGTTTGGTCACCGACTTCTTCGCAGGTTGGGGCCAGCAGGCTTTTGTCGGTTACAGTGCCCCGGCCCCGAAAGACGACACGCTCAGCCTCTGGCGGTCCCTCGAGGCACCGGCGCCCGATCCAGCCCAGCCGGTGTGGAAGTTCTCGGTCTGGATGCAAATCGTCGATTCCAACAACGGCGAATACGATTTCTTCCGCTGGAGTCCGCACAACAGCGACGGCGCCCCGCTCTTCGCCCTGGAGTTCGATAACGCCTCCACCAACATCAACTACTCCCTCGACGACGGCACCGGGTTTCGCGCCACCGGCTTCACCTTCGACCCGGCGGTGATCTACCAGCTCGAAATCTGGTTCAACTTCGCCCGGAACGACTGGCAGGCGGTGATGAACGGCCAGGTGGTCGTGGACGCGCAACCCATCACCACCACCGGCGCGAAACTCGACCTCGACGACATCGGCGCCGTCTGGGCGCTCCGGTACCAAGGCTCGCCCGGCGACAACTACCTCCTCTTCGACGAATATGAAGTGACGATCGAGCCGACCGACCACCTCCCGGTCACGATCGAACCGATCGGGCTGAACGCGCAGGGCGAATTCGAGTTGTATCTGCACGGCGAACGCGGCCAACGCTTCTCGCTCGACGTGAGCGATGATCTGCGGACCTGGAATTCACTGGGCACGAACCGCCTCGACGAAGGGTACTGGCATTTCTTCGACACCACCTCGCCCGGATACCCGCAAAGTTTCTACCGCGCGCGGGAAGTCCTGCCCTGACCGGACGCGGGGCCGGCGCCTCGAAGGCGTTTGCTTCAACGCGTGCCCGGCCAGGCCACGACGGGCAGCCGCGTCTCAACTTCGATCTCCAGCAAACGGTTGTACTTCGCCAGTCGCTCGGATTGCGTGATCGAGCCGATCTTGATCTGATCGCCCGCCCAACCGACGGCTAGATCCGCGAGCCAATCGTCCTCGGTCTCGCCGCTCCGGGCGCTGAGGGTGACCCGCCAGCCGGCGGAGCGCGCGAGCCGGTAAGCTTCTGCCGCCTCGGTCAACGTTCCAATCTGATTCACTTTGAGCAGCAGTGCGTCGGCGGCTTCCGCAGCGATGGCACGGCGGATCCGCGCCGGGTTGGTGCAGAGAA
>JAKCAB010000048.1 GCA_021839785.1 bacterium
TTGCTCAGATCCACCACCAACTCGTACGCGAACTTCTGGTCCTTGTCCGGCGCGACCGGTTCGTAAGTCGCCTTGGTGCCATTCAGCCGGGTTCGCGCTTCGACGTACTCGGCCGTGCGGGCGTCGAACTCGAAGATGCCGTTCTTGCCGCCCGCCTCGATCGCCATGTTCGCGATCGTCATCCGGTCATCCATCGAAAGCCCGGCCACGCCGGGGCCGTCGAACTGCATCGCCCGGTAAGTCGCGCCGTCGAAGCCGACTTCGCCGATAAGGTGCAGGATAATGTCCTTGGCCATCACGCCGGGCCGCAGCCGGCCTTCGAGCCGGAAGCGCATCGTTTCGGGCACCTTGATCAACAGCTTGCCCGTGCCCATCACAAACCCCGCGTCCGTGTTGCCGATGCCGGTGGCGAACTCGTTGAACGCGCCCGCCGTGCAGGTGTGCGAATCGGTGCCGAACAACACCTCGCCGGGGCGCGTGTGGCCTTTTTGCGGCAACGCGCTGTGGCACACTCCCGCGTAACGCGCGCCGAACTGCCGCAACCGATTGCCCTTCGCCGCATCGAACTGCCAGGTGCCGTTCGGGTCGTCGATCACGTCGTAGAAGTACGGCAGATCCTGCTCGCGCACGAACGCGCGCAACAGGTTCACGTTCCGGTTGGAATTCGAGTCCGCCGTGAAAATGTAATGGTCGGGGATGATGACCACCTTCTGGCGGTCCCACACTTTGGCGTGGACACCGAACTCGCGCTTGAACACGCCGATCGTGCCCGGCCCGCAGACGTCGTGCGTCATCAGCACGTCGGCGTTCACCCAGACGTTTTCTCCGGCTTCCACGCGCGCCTTGCCGGCGGCGCGGGCGAGTATTTTTTCGGTCAGCGTCATAGCGCAAAGACAGTGAACGTTAGCCAATGACGCGACCCGCGGCAACAAACCGTTGCGGTGGCAAAACCCCAAACGACGCTCGTTCCCGGACCTCGCCCGGAATCGGCCCTCAGCGACGCGTAGCTTTTGCGTTCGGCGTCGCTTCATTTGCGCCACTCGTCGATCACGCCGGCCTTCCTGTCGCTTGACGCAACATCCTCGCTGCCGACACTACGCCCACACAGCCCGTTTCAATCCAGGTTATGCAGCCGCACGCAATCCCCCTCTTCCGCCGTTTCCGCGCCAGTTTTGGCTGCGCCGTCCATCGGCGCCCAAAGCGAAAAATCGCCTGCCGTTTGCTCTCCTTGCTCGCGGTCTTCGTGGCGACCGTCGCCGTGGAGGCGCAACCCGCTCCCAATCCCCAAGTCGAGGCGCTGCGTCGCGAAATGGAGCAAATGCGCGCCGATTACGAAGCGCGGATGCGCCAGCTCGAACAGCGTCTCCGCGAGCTGGAAAAGGCACCGCCGCCCGCGACCACCAACCGCGCCCCAACCGCGACCGCGCCGCCCGCGGTGAGCCCGCCCGCCGCGGCCACCGCCGCCAGCACCAACGCTTCCGCGACGCTCGCTGAACAACTCGGCCGCTTGCAGGCCGAGAAGTTCTTTCCGCGCGACACCACCGAGTCGCGCGAGCAGGCGCTCGCGGTCGAGGAGCGTCGCCCCGTCACGGAGCGCATCGAGAAAATCCTGCACGAGTACATCGACATCGGCGGGTATTTCCGGGCCGGCTACGGCCGCAACAGCCAGGGTGGACCGCAGGAAGCCTTCAAAGCCCCCGGCGCGTTGAGCAAATACCGGCTGGGCAACGAAACCGAGAGTTACGGCGAACTCGTTTTCGGCAAGAACTGGTATCGTCCGGGCGCGTTCGCGTTGGACCGTCCTTCCGGCGTGCCCACCGGACCGGTGGCGCGCACCCAGATTCGGCTGGCCTTCGTGGACGATTACGCCACGCACGACTTTCGCACTTCGCTGCCGGAAGCCTGGGCGTCGATCGGCAACGTGTTCGCCAACCAGCCGGAGTTGAAGTTCTGGGCCGGCAACCGCTTCTTCCGCCGGCACGATATCCACATCTCGGACTTCTATTTCTACAACATGAGCGGTTACGGCGGCGGCGTGGAAGACTATGTGCTGCCTTGGGGAAAGCTCGCGCTGTCCTGGATCGGCAACACCGCGCAGAGCAGCATTTTCAATGACGCCACCTGGCCGGACCCAGCCAACAAGGCCGGCTTCAGCAAGCAGTCGCTCGACCTGCGCCTGTACGACGCGCCCATGTTTTGGGGCCACGGCGAATTCGGCCTTGCGTACGCCGACGCCAAAAGCGGACTCGACGCGAATGGGGTTCAAGCCGCGGACAGTTCCGGCTTCGCCTTCAATTTCGTCCACACGAGCGAACGGCTCTTCAACGGCCGCGGCGTGAACAAGTTTTCCGTCCAGACCGGCAACGGCGCCGCCAAGAATTTCGCCTCCGGTTTCGAGACGTTCAATCAAGGCGGCACCGATTACATCTTGCCGGACGAGGGCGGTTCCTGGCGTTTCCGAGCCACCGAGCACTTCATCGCGGACTTGAGCGATGCGTTCTCGATCGGCCCCGCGTTGGTTTACCAGTACACCGACTACGACAACGCGGCGGGCCACCAGAACTGGTTCTCCGCCGGCGTGCGACCGATGTGGCATTTCAACAAATACTTCAACGTCGCGTTCGAGGGCGGCGTGGACTGGGTGGACAGCTCGTACAGCGGCACGGGCGACTACCTCTACAAGCTGACCCTGGCGCCGGAAGTCTCGCTCGGAAATCAGTTCATGAGCCGGCCGGCCTTGCGGGCCTATCTCACCTACGCCGGCTGGGGCGACGGCTTCAAAGGCCAGGTGGACGGACTCGACTTCCGCGACCGCACCGACGGCTGGGCCTACGGCATCCAGATGGAAGCCTGGTGGTAAGTCGGGGCGAGGCGATGAAACTGATGCGAGCGCTTGGTCCGCCGGGTACAGTTGCGTTGCAGTTGAACGTTGCCTCCCGCGCCGCCGGTTTCTACAACCAAGGGCGAACCGTCAAATTGCTCGAACCATGCTCAAAGTCGCGATCCTCGGCACCGGCGCCATTTCCGACAGCCACATCCAGGCGTACCAAAAGTTCAACGACCGCTGCCAAGTGGTCGCGCTGGTGGACTTGTTCCCGGAAAAGGCGGCGGAGAAGGTCGCCAAACACGGTTTGCAGGCGACCGTTTACCGCGATTACCAGGAATTGTTGGCCAAGGAAACGTTCGATGTTGCGTCGATCTGCCTGCCGCCGTTTGCCCACGCCCAAGCGACGGTGGATTTGCTCCGCGCCGGCAAACACGTGCTGGTCGAAAAGCCGATGGCGACCTGCCTTGAAGAATGCGACGCCATGCTCGCCGCCGCCGAGGCCAGCGGGCGCTTGCTTTCCGTGGTCGCGCAAAACCGGTTCCAGACGCCGATCATGAAACTCCGGAGCATTTTGGCGTCGGGCCTCGTCGGACGCATTTTGCACGCGCAGGTGGATTCGTTCTGGTGGCGCGGCGCGAATTATTATGACCTCTGGTGGCGCGGCACCTGGGAGAAGGAAGGCGGCGGGTGCACGCTGAACCACGCCGTTCACCACATCGACCTCTTCCAATGGTTAATGGGCCTGCCCAGCGAGGTGCAGGCCATCACGTTGAACCTCGCTCACGAAAACTCGGAGACGGAGGACTTCGCAACCGCAGTGCTGTTTTACGAAGCCGGGGCCGTCGGCCAGATCACCGCTTCGCTGGTCCATCACGGCGAGGAACAGCAGATGGTTTTCCAGTGCGACCGCGCCCGGGTGTCGGTGCCCTGGCAGGTGAAGGCGGCGGTCGCCCGGGAAAACGGTTTCCCCGAGGACAACGTCGCGTTGTTGCTGGAGCTGCAAACGCGCTACGACCAGTTGCCCGCATTGCCCTTCGAAGGGCACGAGGGCCAGATCGCGAATTTCCTCGGCGCCATCGAAGCGCGGGAGCGGCTGTTGATCGACGGCCGCGAAGGCCGCAAAACGCTCGAACTCATCACCGCCATCCACCAGTCCAGCCATCTCGGTCAGAAAGTGCGATTGCCGCTCCGGCCGACCGATCCATTTTACACGCGCGATGGCATTCTAAAGCACGCCCGCCATTTCCACGAAAAGAGCCGCAGCGTGGAGAATTTCGCCAGCAACGAAATCACGTTCGGCCGAGACCTGGGCAGGTAAATCGGTTTTTTGGGACGTCTCGGACCCTAAACGATCACTTGGACAACCGGCGCCTTCGCGTCATCCA
>JAKCAB010000679.1 GCA_021839785.1 bacterium
GATCTCTCGAATACCTGACCATTTACAGTCGCGAGCCCAACACCCGCAGTGACGGCTCGGCGCGCATCAACGTTGCCAACCTCAGCAGTTCCAGCCAGGAACTGCGCACGCTGCTCGAAACCAACTTCAACACCGCGCGGGCGAACGAAATCATGACCCGGTTGGGGCTGGCCGGCGGCGGGGGCGGTGGCGGCGGGCCGGGCGGCGGTCCCGGCGGGGGCGGGGGTGCCGCCACACCCGTACAGCCTAAGAGCGTGCTTCAGTTCTACCGCCTGAGTGGGATGACGTCCGACGAGTTCGCGCAAGTCGCCGACGCCTTTACCGTGGCCAGCGGCTCATTCATCCAGGGCCGCGTGAACGTGAACACCGCGAGTGTTGCCGTGCTGACCTGCCTGCTCGGTGGCGACACGGCGGCCGCGCAGCAGATGGTGGCGTATCGGCAGGGAAATTCCGGCAACCTGACTTCCGTCGCCTGGGTCGCGGAGGCCTTGAGCGGGAGCAACAGCGAGGCGCTCACCGCGCTCGAGGACGGCGATTACATCACGACACAGAGTTATCAATTCACCGCCGACATTGCCGCTGTAGGCCCGTACGGCCGCGGGTATCGACGCGTGCGCTTCGTGTTCGATCTCGGCGAGGGCACGCCGCGAATTGTCTATCGCCGCGACTTGAGTGCTCTCGGCTGGGCGTTGGGCTCGCAAGTCCGTCAGGACTTGGATCAATTGCAGTTGGCCGAAAACAGGATACGATGAACTCGCTTCTCCCATTGGGTCGGTTCAGGTCGCAGCGCTTGTCCGGCGTGCTGGGGCTTTCCCTGGACGGCAGCCGCCTGGAAGGCGTGGAGGTGCGGCGCCAGAACGGCTCCCTGCTGGTGCGCCACGGCTTCTCGGCGCAGCTCTCGCTCGATCCGCTAACGAACGACCCTGTCCTGGTCGGCCGCGAGATTCGCAATCAGCTCAACGCCGCCGGCGTGCACGAACGCCGTTGCGCCGTGGGTCTGCCGTTGAAATGGCTGCTCACCGTCCACACCACGCTGCCGGATTTGCCCGAAGGCGACGTGGCGGCGCTGCTCCAGACCGAGGCGGAACGCGGCTTCCCGTGCGACGTCAATACCCTTTATGTGGCGTCCTCCCGGTACCGCTCGCCGGCCGGCACGGAACACGCCACGCTCGCGGGGGTTCCGCGCAGCCACCTCGCCCGGCTCGAACAGGTGTTGCACGCCGCCCAGCTCACGCCCGTCAGCTTTTCGTTAGATGCCGCGGCGCTGCAACCGGCCCGCGCCGAGACCTCCAACGGCGTGCTGGCTTTGATCGTGGGCCAAAACCACGTCGCGCTCCAGGCCACCTGCAGCGGTGGCGTCGCGGCCTTGCGCGTGCTGCAAGGCGCGGTGGAAACCGAGAACGGCGCCCACCGGCCGTACGCGGACGTGGTCGCCCGCGAGACGCGCATCACGCTGGGCCAGATGCCGCCCGACCTGCGGGACGCGTTGCGGCGCGTGCGGGTGTTCGGTCCGCGGGAAGTCGCGCGGCAGCTTGCGGAGGAGGTCCGCCTGCGGTTGGAATCCGCGGGCCTGCACGTCGAACTGGTCGAGCAATATCACCCCGGCGAGTTCGGCGCGATGCTGCCCGCCGGAACGGCCGTCACGCCAGCGGCGAGCCTCGCGGTGCGGCAGGTGCTCGGGGAAACGCCGACCTTCGAGTTTCTGCCGCCCAAAGTCAGCGCCTGGCAGCAACTCGCCACCCGCTACGCCTCGCGCAAAATCACCGTCGTTGGCGCGGGGGCGGTGGCTTTCGCCGTTCTGGTGACCGGGTTGTTTCTGATCCAGCAATGGCAGCTCTCGCGCCTCGGCTCGCGCTGGACGGCCATCTCCAAGGAGGTCACCGAACTGAAAGAGACGCAGGACCGCATCCGCCAGTTTCGTTCGTGGTATGACAACTCGTTCCGCGGTTTGAACCTCTTGCGCCTGCTTTCGGAGTCGTTTCCCGAAGACGGCGTGGTCACGGCCAAGACCGTCGAGATTCGCAACTTGAACGCGGTCACCTGCACCGGAGTGGCCAAGCAGAACCAGGCTTTGCTCAAAACGATGGAGCGACTCCGCACCGCCCAGGGCGTCACCGATTTGCACGGCCCGACGACGCGCGGCCGGTCGCCCATTCAATTCACGTTCGACTTCCGCTGGGAAGAAGGAGACGCCCGTGCCGACTAACAACCGCCAACAACTGCTCACGGTCGCCGCGATTGGCGCCGCCGCCTTTTTCGCGGGTGACCGGCTGCTTTTCACGCCGCTGACCAACTGGTGGAAAGAGCGCTCCAGTCGCCTTCAGGAATTGCGACAGAAGGTGACCAGCGGCGAGGAACTCGTGAAGCGCGGGGCGGTCATTCGCAGTCGTTGGAACGACATGCGCACGAACACGCTGCCGGCCAGCACCTCCGAAGAACAGGTCAGCAAGGCGGTCGAGGACTGGTCGCGGGAAAGCGGCCTCAGCATCACCGGCGTCACCCCGCAGTGGAAGCGCGACGCCGAGGACTACTCGACGTTGGTCTGCCGGGTGGACGCTTTCGGCAACATCGAGTCGGTGAGCCGCTTCCTTTACGACCTCGAGCAATCACCGCTGGCCCTCAAGCTGGAGTCGATCGAACTGAGTGCCCGCGACAACAACGGCCAGCAGATCGCCCTCGGACTGCAAATCAGCGGGCTGGTGCTTAACTCGGAGACGAAATGAGCGCGCCGCGAACGAAATTGCCGAATGACGGCGCAGATCGCCTGGCCTTGGCGCTGACAATTTTACTGGCCCTGTTCGCCGCCGTTGCCCACCTGCTGGCTGCCGACGAAGAGCCCGCCGCGCCGCCCCCAGAGGTGGCGCCGGAGGTGGTGCCGGTGCAAATTCCGCTTCCGCCCAGCCTGGGACCCGGCGACAACATGGGCGAGCCCGCAGATGTTGTGGCGCCGGCTGAAGTCGTCGCTCCGCCGTTTGGAGATTCTGGGCCGCCGCCGTTCGAGACCAATCAGGCCGTTGCGGAAGACAACGCCCCCGCGGCCAGGCCGGCGGCGGAGAATCGCGTCACCACGATCGCCAAGCCAGCGTCCGCAGGCCCGCCGAACCAAATCCGGCCTGGCCCGCCTGCGGTTTCGACATCGCCCATGCCGGGAGCCAGCGCGTTGGGCCGGCCCGCAGCACCGATGCCGGCCACGAATTCACAACCCGCCACCGAACCGGAGAAACCGGCGGCTGACGCGGCGGATTCGAATGGCGGGCCGGAAGGGCATCCACGCACCAACGGACAGGAACCTGCGGGTTTTGCGCGGTTCAAGCTCATCGCGGACCGGAACATTTTCGATCCCAACCGCTACCCGCAAATGAGCCGCCAGCCGCGCCGCGATCCGCGCCAGACGCCCACGGTGGAGGCGTTCTCGCTGGTGGGCATCATGATTTACTCCAAGGGCCCGTTCGCTTTCTTCGACGGCAGCAGTTCGCAGTACCGCAAGGTGCTCAAGCCCGCGGACAAGATCGCCGGCTACGAGATTACGAACGTCACCCCGGACAAAGTGCAACTGGTAGCCGACGGGAAAACGGTCGATCTTAAAGTCGGCATGCAGATGCGCCGTGAAGACGAAGGCCCGTGGGCCTTGAGCGGCCCGGCCCCGGTGCACGCGTCGTCGTCCGCGACCACGACGGAGACGACTACCGCATCTCCTTCGAGTCCGACCGCCAGCAGCGGCGGCGGCGACAGCGAGGTGCTCAAACGATTACTGGAAAAGCGCGAAAAAGAGTTAAGCAAATGAAAGCCATCCCCACCTTCTTGTTCGTGGCCGGCCTTTCGATGGCGATCCGCGGGGTCGCCGCGGAAGCGCCAGCCTCCCTTCCTCCGCCGGTGGCGGCGTCCACGGTTGCGCTCGCCCCGATTCCGGCCCGGAGCGCACCCACGCCGGCAACGCCTGCGCCGGCCGAGGCCGCCGCGGCTGCGTCCAGCAATGCCGGCGCGACGGCGGCTTCGCCACCGGCAGCCGACGCAGCCGCGCCGAGCCAACTGGGCGCCGCCAAGCCCTTGGATCCGATCCCGGCCCAGCCGGGCGCCGATCTTTCCGCGGGCCTGCGCTTGAATTTCCGCAACGTGCCGTTGGACATGGTGCTCAATTACCTCAGCGACGCCGCCGGTTTCATCATCGTCCTGGAGACCAAAGTTCAGGGCAACGTCGATG
>JAKCAB010000391.1 GCA_021839785.1 bacterium
CGCTGGACCACCGCGGCCAGTTCCAGCGTGTCGGGCGCGAAGAACTCCAGGTAGTCCAGCCGGGCCGCCGGTTGGGTGGCGATGAGGCGGGCCAGGGCGGGCTTGAGCTTCGCGGCGGGAATGCCGCGCCGGGTGGCGCGCACCCGCGCGTGCGCCTCTTGGATCGCGCGCCAAAGGATCGTCGCCTGCGATCGCTCCTCGGCGGACAAATAGCGGTTGCGGGAACTCATGGCCAGCCCGTCCGGCTCGCGAACCGTCGGCACCACCACGATCTCGATCGGAAAGTGCAGGTCGCGGACCATGCGCTGGATCACCGCCGCCTGCTGGTAATCCTTGGCGCCAAACACCGCCACGTCCGGGAGCACCAGGTTGAACAATTTGGCGACCACGGTGGTGACGCCGCGAAAATGGGTGGGCCGGGCGGCGCCTTCCATGCCGCGCGAGACCGCCTCTTCCACCACGTAGGTGCTGGCTTCGGCGCCGGCCGGCCGCGGGTACATCTCCGCGTCGGACGGCACAAACAACACATCCACGCCGGCGTCCCGGCAAAGGCGGGTGTCGCGGGCGAGGTCGCGCGGATATTTCGCGAGGTCTTCGTGCGGCGCGAACTGGGTGGGGTTCACATAAACGCTCACCACCACCTGCCCTTTCGGGCCGACCCGCCGCCGCGCCGCGCGCACCAGGCTGATGTGCCCGTCGTGCAAATAGCCCATCGTGGGGACAAAACCCACGCGCGTCCCAGCCTCGCGCCAACGCCGCGCCAACCGCTGCATCGCGGCCGCGGAATTCACCACTCGCATGGGCTTAAGTTGCGACCGGTCGGGCTGTTCGATCAATCGGAATTACGCGCCGGGCCTGCGGACGCCGGCTGGCAAACCGCCCTTGGGGTCACGCGAACTCCACGTCCGGCACCTCCGCCACCGAAGGCGGCACGCTGAAGAACTCCGCGGGCGGGAAGTTGAACATGCCGGCCACGAGGCTGCTCGGAAACGTTTCGCGGCGGTTCCGGTAATCACGCACGTTGCCGTTGTAAAATCGGCGCGCCGCCTGGATGCGGTCCTCGGTGTTGACCAGCTCGCGCTGGAGTTGCAAGAAGTGCTGGTCGGCCTTGAGTTGCGGATAATTCTCCACCACCGCGTAAAGTTGCTTGAGCGCGCCCACCAACTCGATTTCGTCCCGCGCCTGCTCGCCCACCGGTCCTTGGTTGGCGAAACAGCGGTTGCGCAACTCGGTCACGCGCTCCAGCACCTCGCGCTCGTGCGCGGCGTAGCCTTTGACGGTGGCGACCAGATTGGGGATGAGGTCGTACCGGCGTTTCAATTCCGTGTCCACGTTGCTCCACGACTCGGCGATGTAGTTGCGCAGGCCGACCAAGCCGTTGTACTGGACGACCACGTAAATCAGCGGCACCAACACGACGGCAGCGAGAATGATCAGGGCGGGTGTCATGTTCCAACCGGGTTGAAGAGATACTCCGGGAGCAAGGCGCGAATTTCCAGCAAGCGGCGGAGATTGCGTTCGATCTCGGACGCCGCGAGCCGCTGGCCGAATCCCAGCGCCACCACGCTGGACTCGAATTCCAGGCTCAGGTCGTCGTTTGCCAGCAAGTACTCCATGAAACGCGGGTGGCAGATGTCGTACGCGAAGCGTTTGTCGCGGGAGCGCACGCAAAACTTGCGGGAAAACTCGGCCGACTCGAAGTCGATGTCGTCGTACCCGAACGCTTGGGCCAGCTTGGAGAAAAGCCCTTCGCGGCCGATGACCAACTCCGGGCATGGCCGCGGCAGGAACAAGATGAAGAACGAAAAATGGTGATGGTGCGTCTGCCGGTTACCCTTCGAATCCGTGGAGTGGGTCTCGTAATGGTAGTCGAACGCCAGCACCTCCTGGCCTTGGTAGGCGCCACTGAGCACATTGAAGGCATAGCGGTTGTCACCTTGGCGGAGCTTGTTCAGAAACGAGAAGCGGTCTGCCAGGCCATAGTCCTTGTCCGGGTTGAAGGCCAAGCCCAGCCGTTCCGCGAGCAGCCGCATGGCCTCGCGGCGTTTCCGGGCGGCGATGAGGGAGCCGATCACGGCGACGACCATCAGCAGCGCCACGAGCACAAAGATGATCAGGCCCGGTTCCATGACAGCGCCAGTGGCTTACCCGCCGGGCGGTGGCTTGGCCAGAAAATTGCGCGGTCGCCCGGGCGGGCGGGGGCCTCCCAGTGTTTGGCGCGCGACAGGCGGGGCGCCGAACCGGGCGGGCGGGGGCGTTCGCCTATCCAGTTTTCCCAATGGCGCATTTTTTGTCGCAATTGCGACATTTTTTGTACCATGCGGCGCCGCCACCATCAGTTTTCCACGGACGGGGTAACGGCCTGGCCGATCCGGCTGTTGGCAAGCGATCGAGTCCTTGAGCCGCGGCCAGAAATTGAGATGCGCCACGGGCGCGTTCACGCCCGCTGGCGATCGTGTGCCTCGTCGTGGTCGTCCGCCGGTTCCAGATGCGTGGTGACGTGCGCGCCAGGTTCGATGCCCCGCTCCACTGCCCCCTCGATTTCGGTCGCGATCGCATGGGCGTCGCTCAGCGAAAATCCTTTCGGAAACAACAGGTGCACTTCCACCCAATGGCGGTCGCCCGCGTTGCGGTGCCGCAGGCCGTGGAACTCGATGCCGTGCCGCGCCGTATGCTCCGCCAGCAGCGCCGTCAGCCGCTCGTGGACCGCCGGATCCGCGGTGTCCATCAACCCGCTCATGCTCTGGCGCATCAAGCCATACCCCGACCACAGGATGTTCAGGGCCAGCACAATCGCGCAGATTGGGTCCCACGGCAGCCAGCCGGTCAAATACGTCAAGCCCAGTGCCAGCACCACACCCAGACTGGTCCACACGTCGGTGAGGACATGCTTGCCATTGGCTTCGAGGATGAGCGACTTGCGCTTCCTGCCCAGCCACACCAGATAGCCGCCCAGCGCGCCGTTGATCGCCGCCGCCAGCGCCGTGAGCAACGTCCCCCAGCCCAGATGCTCAAGCGTCAAGCCCCCCAGCCACTCCGCCACCGCCCTGTAAATGATGTACAGCGCGGCAATGACGATCATCGCGCCTTCAAAACCGGCGGAGAAAAAACTGATCTTGGCGTGGCCGTATGGGTGATCCGCGTCCGCCGGCTTGTCCGTGAGCCGGAGACTGTACGCAGCGAAGGCGACCGCAATGATGTGGACCACCGACTCGGCGGCGTCGCTCAGGATCGCCGACGATCCGGTCACCGCGAACGCGCCCCATTTCAGGAGCAGCATGACCACGCCCGTCCCGAGCGACAGATTCATGGCGAATCGCAATTCCTTCCGTCTTGGCGCTGGCTGTTTCCGCTGCAGCATCGCGGTCGATTTTGGCAGGCCGTGGCCGAGCCGTCGAACACAACCCGACCCTCCCGACGCGCTGGCGTAGTTTTGACAACCGCCAGCTCGAACTTGGAAACGCTTCGTGCTCGTCTCGCCTATGGCCGACACGACGAACGTATCGAAATCCGCTGCCGGTCGGCGGATTGGTCCATCGCCTCAATCCGGCCTGATGGGCCAGTAGCCGCCCGCTGGTGTTCAACAGCTGGACAGCCTGCTTCTTGAACTCCAGATCGTGGAGCGTTCGGTTCGGTTTTGCATTCGTGGACATGGCGGATTCTTTTTCTCGGTTTCTCCGCCCCCGTCCACCCTATCGGGGGAAGCTCATTCCTTGACTCCATCTTGAAGCCGCACATTCGGTCTATTGACTGTCCTGAAGTATCCTGTCCCAGTTTGCTTCGTCCAGCGAATGGCGAATTTCGGGATTATGTGACTCTCCCGGAGTTCCGTCACTCGCTGGCACAGCTTGCATTGGTTTACGACTGGCAAGCTCATGCGGCTGCCCCGATAGCGCGTCCCACTTGCCTACCGGAGCAAATACTTGCCGGATGCTTCGAACATCATTTCTTCCAATGGGCGGCGGTGTACCGCGTGTTCGCCAAGTCTCAGCATCGCGCCTACAGGTGGCAAGAGGCGGGTGCCCTGAACACTGCTTCGTCCAGAGCGGTCTGCGGGGGCGGTTCGTCGATTCGTGAAATCGCTCGCGACCTTGCGCTCCAGGCCCGCCCCAGCCGCCTGCGGCGGAAATCCGAAGTCCGAAAGCCGAAATCCGAAATCAAATTGACGCAGCCCCGCCGCCAGCCGCCGTTCCACCCGCCGCCGCACCCGCGGCTTGTCTGCCGCATTGTGGCCCAGGAAGACATCGTATTGGAATTCCATGTTCATGGTTGGTCTTTCTGACAAGATTCACAGGATGGACAGGATGGAAGGCAAAGCCGGTCTGCCAGCTTCCGCCATCCTGTAGTTCCTGTTCATCCTGTTCAATCTCGTCGCCCGCCGCCCCACCCTCGGCTTGCCCGCCACGTTGTGGCTCAGGAAAACGTCGTCGTGGAAACCGCTCACCTGGGTCCTCTCTACTTCCCCCTCCACCCGTAGCGGCGCGGCTCAGCGGTCCGCTTGGCCGTGAATTCCGCCACGCCGTCAGCGTCCTGAATCAAGCCGTGCAGGACCTCCCCCACGATCTTGGCATGCCAGTGGATCGTGACTTCCTGGCTGGAGAAGTTGGGAACGTGCCGCGTGGTGAACGAAAGGGTGTCGCCCTCGATCTTCCCCTCCACGACGGCGCCGTTCCCCGCCGGGTACGACACGGAGCCAAGCACCAGATTGTCGAACGTCTTGAAGGTCAGGTAAACCTCGTACGGCTCGCCACGTTCCTGCCGTGCCGTGGCGGTCCAGTGCCCGGCCAGTTGAAACGGCGAAGACGACTTCGGAGTTGGCGTCTGGTTCTGGCGCGAGCCGGTCCGAACGTCGCTTGCCAGCTTGCGACGCGATTTCGGTTTGGCCAAGGACTGGCAGACATTCACCAGTTGGTTGAACACCGCGTCGGACTCGGTTCGAAAATCGAGATATCTGTATCGCCGCAGGGTGTCCGGGAGCTTGCAATCAGCCAGCAAGAGAGGAACGAAACGGCGATCCTTGTTCGCCGGATCGCGAAACAGCACGGTGCTGCGCTCCAGCCCCACCCAGTCCGAGCCCAGCGCCGCCGGCGACAGGCAGAGCACCAGCGCGCGCGACGTCTCCAGCCCGCGCTCGATGGCCAGGTAAATGTCGTCCCCCGGCTGGATGACCCATTCGTCGAACCACACCCGCAGCCCGGCCCGTTTCAACTGCTCGGCGAGTTTGCGCACTCGCGGCTTGTCCGCCGCATTGTGGCTCAGGAAGACATCGTATTGGAATTCCGCGCTCATGCCGATGGATCAAAGCGGATTCTGCGCTATGCCTGCCGCCCACGACTTTCGGCAGAGGCCGTCGTCGAGGGTGGCCAGCTTGAGGCCGTGGGCACGAGCGAGTTCGACGAAGTAGGCGTCGGTCACGTCGGCATGGCTGGCCAGGGTGGGCAGTTTGGCGACCGGTAGGTCGGCGCTGACAAAACGGGCTTGTTTGCGGGAGCTGATGTTGGCCAGCGCGGCCTGGGCATCCGCGAAGGTCGCACGATAGCCCGGACTCAGGCTGACCCGGAGAAACCCCAATTCCGAGAGCGGACAGAGGGCGAAATCCGCTTGGGCCTCCAGCCAAGCGCGGGCGACCGAATGTTTCGCGTGGGTGCTCCACCCGCAGGCGAGCAGGAAGTTGACGTCGAGCAGATAGCTCATGGGAAATCAGCCAAAAGAGCTTTGACCACCTCCGGGGTCATCGGCGGCGCGCCGGGCGGGGCGGCCAGGACTTTGCGCCCGTGTTTCTCCATCAGTCGGGCTGGTCTCGATTGCTCGCGTTGGAGGACGAGTTTCTCGCCCTCGATCGCGAACGAGATTTTGTCGCCCGGCTGGAGATGCAGGGCCTTGCGGAACCGGTGGGGGATGACCAACTGGCCATTGGTGGACAGCGTTGCCGTGCTCATGTCGAGAGTCTTACCTGTCTTACGCTGGGTTTCAAGGCGTTTCCTTTAGGCTTCGATCGGTGGGCAGCAGAAGGCGGTAACGAGATGAAGCGGCAATCGGCGTCGGCCGGTTGCGAAGGGGCAAGCTGCCCGTCGCAACGGTGCTGCGCTCCCAACCCACCACAACAAGGTGCCAGGCGGGCCACAACCCGTCCCGCCTTCGGCGCCGCGCAGGCGTCGGCGAATTTGTGCCAGGCCGGCGCCAGGCTTTTCGCAGCGCCAGTTTCCTGGCTCGAATTAAACGCGGAGTTCCCGTTTCACCGCCCCGAAAGCCTCAATGGCAAAAGCGAGTTCTGCCTGCGAATGCGCCGCGGAGATTTGGGTGCGGATGCGGGCCTTGCCTGGCGGCACCACCGGGTAACTGAAGCCGATGACATAGACGCCTTTGGCCAGCATCGCGTCCGCGAACCGCGTGGCCAAGGCGGCATCGCCCAGTATGACCGGGCAAATCGGATGGATGCCCGGCAGAATCGTGAAGCCGAGCTTCGCCAGACCTTCGCGGAAGTAGCGCGTGTTCGCCTCCAACTTGTCGCGCAAAGCGGTGGATTCGGTCAGCAGTTCCAGCACTTTCAAGGACGCGCCGGCGATGCTCGGGCAGAGCGTGTTCGAAAACAGGTACGGGCGCGAACGTTGGCGAAGCAGTTCGATGATCTCGCGCCGACCGCTGGTGTAGCCGCCGCTGGCGCCGCCGAGCGCCTTGCCGAGCGTGCCGGTAATGATGTCGATGCGGCCCATCACACCGCAATGCTCCGGCGTGCCGCGGCCGGTCCGGCCCATGAAGCCCACGGCGTGCGAGTCGTCCACCATCACGAGCGCGCTGTGCTTTTCCGCGAGGTCGCAGATAGCTGCCAGGTTCGCGACGTAGCCGTCCATCGAGAACACGCCATCGGTGGCGATCAATTTGAAACGCGCCGCGGTCGCCTCCTTGAGCTTCGCTTCCAGGTCAGCCATGTCGTTGTTGCGGTAACGGAGACGCTGGGCCTTGCAGAGCCGGATGCCGTCGATGATCGAGGCGTGATTCAACTCGTCGCTGATGATCGCGTCCTCCGGGCCGAGCAGCGTCTCGAACAAGCCGCCGTTGGCGTCGAAGCAGGACGAGTAAAGGATCGTGTCCTCGGTGCCGAGAAACGCGGTGAGTTTGGCCTCGAGTTGCTTGTGAACGCCCTGGGTGCCGCAAATGAAGCGCACGCTGGCCAGGCCGTAGCCCCATTGGTCGATCGCCGCCTTCGCGGCGGCGGCGACGGCCGGATGCTGGGCCAAACCGAGATAATTGTTGGCGCACAAATTCAACACCGGCTGGCCGTCGGCCACGCGGATGGTGGTGCCTTGCGGTGTGACAATGACACGCTCGTGTTTGTAGGTGCCCGCCTGGCGGATGGCGGTGAGCTGCGACGTGATGTGCTCGCGGATGGCGGTGAACATAGTATGACCGGTGGGCCAAACATGGCAGACGGCCGGACCCGGCGAAAGTCTTTCCGCTGGACTGGACCGCGGCGGCCGTTGCCTGCTCGAAAGTCGAGATCCGTCTGGTGCTCGCCGGAGCGAAAGCCAAAAACCGAAGGCCGAAGCCCAAAAAGTCCGAGCCGCCCGCGCTTGGGCCGCGTTCGCGTTTCCGATCGCCGGGACGCCACTCGCCCTGGGGTTTCGGGCTTCGGATTGCCGGTGGCTTTCGGACCCGGCCGGCGGAGTTCGGCACAGGTGTCGCCCGACTATTCCGCTTCCGTTCGGGCCGCTTTTCGGCTAAAAGACCGGTCATGGTCGAGGAAGGGCAAATGCCGGGAGGCAAGGCGGCGCACGAATCCTGTTTCACCACTACGCATTGGAGTGTGGTGCTGGCGGCCGCGCGGCCCGACTCGCCCCAAGCCGCCAACGCGCTCGAAGCGCTTTGCCGCACTTATTGGTATCCCATCTACGCGTACCTTCGCCGGCGAGGCCATCCACCCGACGCGGCGGAGGATTTCACCCAGGAGTTTTTCGCGCGGCTCCTGGCCAAGGATTACTTGTCCGCCGTGCAACCGGAGCGCGGGAGATTTCGTTCGTTCTTGTTGGCTTCACTGCGCAACTTCCTGGTGGACCAGCATCGGCACGCGAGCGCGGCCAAACGTGCCGGGGGACGATTCGCGATTTCGCTGGAGCAAGCGCGGGCTGAAGCGCGCTTCCGGCTGGAACCTGCCCACGAGCTTACGCCCGAGAAGCTTTACGAACGCGAGTGGGCCCGGACGCTCCTGGAGCACGCCCGCTCCCGTCTCGGCGAGGAGTACTCCGCCGCGGGGAAGGCGAGTCTTTATCAGGCTCTCAAGGACTTTCCGCTGGCCGGCAAGAGCGAGCGCTCGTTTCAACAGGCCGCCGCGGAACTGGGGATGACCGTGCCCGCTCTGAAATCGGCCGTGCATCGGCTGCGCGCGCGGTACCGCGAACTGGTCCGCGAGGAAGTGGCCCACACGGTTGCCAATCCAGCCGAGTTGAACGAGGAAGCCCGGCATTTGATTGCCGTGCTTGGCGATTGATGTCCCTCGGCGCGGCCCGGCAGACGATGCCGGCATCGACGCTTTCGGTTTTGCGTATTTGTGAGTAGAGACATGTAGGAAAGCGATGAGCGAGCGCCCGGGTGGCGAACGACCTATGGAACCAAATCGAACTTGTTCTGAATGTGGTCAACGGCTGCCGGACGACGCTTCGGAGTTGCTTTGCCCAGTGTGCGCTTTGCGGGGCATTGCCGAGGAGCCGGTTGAGCCGAACCCCACGGCCGGCCACGAAACCGCCGCGCCGGTTCCCCTCACCGGCTCCTTCGGCGATTACGAACTGATCGAGGAAATCGCGCGGGGCGGCATGGGCGTGGTGTACAAGGCCCGGCAAAAAAGCCTCAGTCGCCTGGTCGCGCTGAAGATGGTGCTGGGCGGGCCGCTCGCTTCGGCTGCGACGCGGCAACGGTTCCTGGCCGAAGCCCGAGCGGCCGCCAACCTCCAGCATCCGAACATTATCGCCATCCATGAAGTCGGCGAACATGAGGGGCAGCCGTTCTTCTCGATGGACTACGTGGAAGGCCGGAGCCTGGCCGAACTTCTGCGCGGCGGTCCGCTTCCGCCCCGGCGAGCGGCCGCTTATGGGCAGACCATTGCCGAGGCGGTGCATTGCGCTCACCAGAGAGGCATTCTGCACCGGGACCTCAAACCGTCGAATGTGCTGATCGATCACTTTGACCAACCTCGGGTCACCGACTTCGGTTTGGCGAAGCGGTTGACGGGGGACTCCGACCTGACCGTGAGCGGGCAGGTGCTGGGTTCGCCCAATTTCATGTCGCCGGAACTGGTCCTGGGCCGACACCGGGAGGTGGGGCCGGCCAGTGACGTGTATTCGTTGGGCGCGTTGCTCTATCATTTGCTGACCGGCCGACCGCCATTCCAGGCCGCGACGCTGACCGAGGTGCTGCGGCAAGTGGCAACGACGGAGCCGGCACCGCCACGCCTGCTCAACGCGAGCATCCCGCGCGACCTGGAAACGATCTGCCTCAAGTGCCTGGAAAAGGACATCCCTCGCCGTTACCCGACTGCTCAAGCCCTGGCCGATGAGTTGGGCCGGTTTCTGCGCGGCGAACCGATCCTGGCCCGTCCGGTCGGACTGGCCGGGAAAGCGGTCAAATGGTGCCAGCGCAACCCGCTGCTCGCCGGCGCCGTCGGCCTGGCGGCAGTGAGTCTGTTGGCTGGTCTAGGCGGCGTGTCCTGGCAATGGCGCCGGGCTGAAGCGCACCGAGCCCACGCGGAGGCCGAGGCCTTGCTCGCCCGCCGCAACGCCTACGCGGCGGACATGAGGGAGGTCCAACGCGCGCTCGAGGAGGAGGATTTGGGCCGAGCCCGCGAACTGCTGGACCGGTATTGGCCCGCCGGAAACAAGGAAGTTGATCTGCGCAGTTGGGAATGGCGTTATTTGTGGGCCCGCTGCCAGAGTGATGACAGCTTCACACTCTGCCGCTACACGAATGCGGTCACAGCCGTGGCCTTCTCCCCCGACGGGAAGTGGCTGGCCACGCGCCGGGAGGATGGGGCGGTTGCCCTTTGGGATGCGGCGGCCAGGCGACTGCAAACGGAACTGTCGGCGGTCGCTTTCGGCGGATGCGAGAAGGCCCTGGCCTTCTCGCCTCAGAAGAATCTGCTTGCCTGGACGAGTGAGGATGCAGCAAGCGACAAGTCTTTGGTTTGTTTGGGGAGTCCCGGCGCCAGGGATGTTCTTGTCTCGCTGAGCCAGCCGGAGGCGGTTCGGTCGATAGCATTCTCACGGGATTCGCCGACGCTGGCCACCATGGGTTACAGTGGAACGGTGCGGCTTTGGGACCTCGAGTCGCATCAGCTCGTTACCAGTCTGCCCAACTCAACCAACACCGACACCGCGAGCAGCAGCCCGTTGTGGTCCAAAAGTTATGGGCAGGTCCTGTTTTCGCCCGACAACTGCTGGCTGGCAATCGGGGAACTCGGCCGGCGCATTCGGCTCGTTGACTGGAAGACAGGAAAAGAACGGGAACCCATCGCGGTTCCAGCGCCTGCGGACGGCGTCGCCGCGCTCGCCTTTTCCCCGGACAGCCGACTTTTGGCGGCGGGTTGCGGAGGCGGGGACAACGACATTCACCTTTGGGACCTCACCACGGGTGCAACAGTGGCACGACTGGAGGGGCACAGCGGTTGGGTCGCGGCGCTGGCTTTCTCGCCGGACGGGCAAACGCTGGCCTCCGCCGGCGCCGATCAGACTCTTCGGCTTTGGGATGTCACCAGCCGGAAGGAGAAGCGCCGATTCCGGGGCCATACGGACGAGGTTTGGGCTGTCGCCTGGTCATCCGACGGCAAGAGCCTGGTGACCGGCGGCAAGGATGGGACGGTGCGTTTTTGGAATCCGGCAGACCAGGAGCCACCGGCGTCGGTACAAGTGCCAGGCGAGAACTTGTCTTGGGGTTTAGCCTTTCTACCCGATAGCAAGGGCCTTCTCGCGTTAACCCAGGCGGAGGGCGCCGTGGTGCAGTGGGACCTCAGCACCATGCACGCCGGGCAGGGAATGTCGTTTCTGGGGACTAACCATACGGCCCTTGACCTTTCTCCAGACGGTCGTTGGCTGGCCCTTGGGGATGAGCGAGGGAATATCTCCGTTTGGGATTTTACGGGCCGGCGGCTGGCGACGAACCTGGTCCTCCCTGGTTGCAGTATCTCCGTGCTGTTTTTCTCGCCTCGTGGAAGTCTGCTGACGGGCGCCAACACTGGCCCCGGCATTCCTCGCGGCAAGATTTGGTCGGTGCCGGGATGGCGGGAGGTCAGCGTGCAGGGAATAAAGCTCAAAGACGGGCTGGACGCCGCGTTCTCGCCGGATGATCGGCTCTTCGTCGCGGGCTACACCGATGGCACGGCCGCCTGGTGGGATGTGGCCACCCGGGAGCGCCGCGCCTTCTTTCCCTGTCATTACGCTGGCGGCGTCTGGGTCGCCTGTTCGCCCGACGGGCGGCTTTTCGCCACCGGAGGCATGGTGGACGGGCTGTTGACAACGTGGGATACCGCAACGCTGACTCCTCAGCCGTTTGGCCGCGCTTCCCGAAATGGCCTGCAGCACCTCATCTTTTCTCGGGACAGTCAACGACTCGTCGCCAGCGGAATGAGTCCTCGAGGCGTGGTGAAGCTATGGGATGCGGTGATCGGCCGCGATGTGGCGACGCTGCCGGGGCGCTTCGGGTTCATTAACCACATTCTGTTTTCCCCGGATGGCAACACTCTCCTGGCCGCCAGCAGCCAGGGCACCATCGAGCTCTGGCGCGCGCCGTCCTTTGCGGAAATCGCGCGGATCGAGAACCAGCGCGCGGGGCTGAAGCCGGCCGAGAGCCCTGGAGAACGCCGCGCCAACGATGTGCCGGCGCCGGCGGAAACAACGCGTTAGGCCTTGTTGTTCTGCTTTGCACCTTTTTTCTCCGGTTTGCGTAGTAACCAGTGTGAAGACACCTGTCCAGCCCAGTTCCCACACAAAGCAGCGCGTGGCCTGCTCGCCGCCGACGAGAGCCGCTGGACCTCTCGCCGATCATCCGGCGGGTACGGCACCTCCGCTCTCAAATCGACCAACAAAGAAAGGAAATGGAATATGATCAGGAAACAACACTTTGCCATGCTCGCCCTGTCTGTTGCGGCTTGTGCCCTCAGCCTGCCGCCGCGAGCCAGCGCACAAACGACCTCTTTCACCGCCACCGGCTGGGTCAATGCGGTGCTCGCGCCGGGCATCGCAGCCTCCGACGCCCTTGGCCAGACGTCCATTCGCGGCGCCGTCCACACGATGCGGATGCAAGGCTCGGACCCGCGAATCACGGGCCAACTGCTCATGATGAGCGAGGGCGGCTACCTTGCCGACGGCACTGCCAACGTCCAAGGCCCAGCCTACCTGCAAGTCGGAACCTGGGACCCGGCGGGCGCCACCTTCACACCCGACGCCGGGGTTTGGACGCTGAACTGGCGCGGCGTCTTGCAAACCAACTCTAGCCTGCAACTGAATCTCGCTGGCTATGGCATCGGCGGAACTATCGACGGCCAGCGCGTCCAGGCGACGCTGACGCGCGGACCCGCCTCGGGCCCGATTGACGAAACGGTTTCCTATACCTGCTCTGGAACGATCAAAGCCGCGCCGGTCACGACCACCGTAGCGCTGAACAATTGGCTGCCTCCCGCAGCCAGCGATGGCACAGTGACCACGAGTTTGGTCGATGGAGAACTGACCATCAGTGGCACTTTTCCTGTCCCCACCACCAATTCCACCGATTCTTGCGCCTTTGACGGCGTCCCTTATTCCTGGGTCGCGCAGCCCGGCCAGACGCTGGAGGCGCGCGTGGACCTCGTGAGTATGAACTCCGCCGCCAGCGGGGTCCTCTTGTCGCTCTTTCGCAGTGGTGCCCAAGGCTACGCCGTGTCGAAATCGAGCGATTGGGTGGGGTTCTGGAAACAGAAATCCCCGGGAGACACCTGCCTCTGGGCGGAAAAAGTGACCACGAAGAACCAAAACGTGGTTTTGGTCTTGGCGCTGACTCCGGCCGGCCAGAACCTCCTGCTCACCGGCAAGGTGTTGGACAAGAATAGCGGAGCGGCGCTTTACCAAAAGACGATCGTGGACACGCCGGCGTCCGATCCCAGCATGAGCCCGGTTCCGCTCGCCCAGGTCACCGGGTGCAGGGTCTGGCCGGACATCGTAGCCGACCCGGCTGGCGCGCCCTGGCTCAACGGCGTAGCGCCGTATGTGATGGTTTTCCAGGACACGGACGGCACTAAACCACCCGCCGAGGCCACTTTTGCCAACTTCCAACTGCGCACCTACGAGGTGCCGCAGGTTAGCATTGACAGAGCCGTACAACTCTCGTGGCCCGCTCTTGCCGGCGTGAATTACCTCGTCGAAGGCGCACCGACTGTTCAAGGCCCGTGGCTGCCGGTCCAGGACTTGGCAATGCCTGGCCTCAATCGGATGACCGTGCCCGCGAGCGGGCCGGTCCAGTTCTTCCGTTTGGTGGAAACGCCGTGAGGTGTTGGCGTTCGTAGCCCGCGGACGGGGCCGGGCAGCTCGGGTGCCAACGCGTGGCTCCGGCTTTCACCCCGCGGCGGTGCCTCCCAGCTTGCTGCAAAGGCGCAGAGGAACTGGGCGGCTAATCACGATGCCCTCTCCAGACACGCGCCCGTCGCGGAGGCCGCCACGCCCGCCGACTGCCACTTGACAGGCCGGGGAGGCGGGTCGAATTTCCCGGCGTTATCCCGATCAGGAATTAGCAATCCTAGACGCGATGATTGGCAAAACTGGTTGTTAATGGAACCCATGAACACCTACATCGAGTGGGAACTGGAAGGCACCGAATTCGTCAACTGCAATTGCGATTGGGGCTGCCCCTGCCAGTTCAACGCCCCGCCCACGCACGGCCATTGTCGCGCGCTCGGCCTGGTGCAGATTGACCGGGGCCATTTCGGCGACGTGCCGCTGGACGGCCTGCGTTGGGGGATTCTCGCCGCCTGGCCGAAGGCGATCCATCTGGGCAACGGCACGCTGCAAGCGATCGTGGACGAGCGCGCAAACGGCCCGCAGCGTGAAGCCCTGGAAGCCATTTCGCATGGACGCGAAACCGAGCCGGGCACGCTCATCTGGCAGGTGTTCGCGACCACGATCACCCAGTTCCTGCCGACGCTTTTCAAGCCGATCGAACTGGCCATCGACTTCGACGCGCGCAGGGCGCAGGTGAAGGTGCCCGGTCTCGCGGAAGGGCACGCCGAGTCGATCCGAAATCCCGTCACGGGCGCGCCCCACCAGGTCCGGGTCACGATGCCCACCGGCTTCGAGTTCACGGACAGCGAAGTGCTGGCCGGCAAGTCCAAAGCCAACGGCGCCATCGAACTGGCCTTGGACGGCTCGCACGCGCACATCGCCCGCGTCCACTGGAGCACGCAGGGCGTGGTGCGCTGACGCCATCCGCGCCGATGCGCGTCCACACCTCGATCGAGTCTTTGTTGCTGCGCGACCGCTGGCTGGTCGGCGCGGCCCTGGTCGTGGCGGTGGGACTTTGCTGGGCCTGGATCGTTCCGATGGCCCTCGACATGTATGGCAGCATGACGGGGCCGTCCGCCTGGATGATGACGGACACCTGGGACCTGGTTCATTGGGGTCTGCTCCTGGCCATGTGGGTGGTGATGATGGCCGGCATGATGCTGCCGTCCGCCGCGCCGACGCTCTTGTTGTACGCGGGCGTCATTCGCAAAAGCCCGGAGAGTCAGCGCGCATCGGCGCACGTCTATGCCTTTGCCGGCGGTTATCTGCTGGTTTGGACAGCCTTCAGTGTGATCGCCACGGCGCTGCAAAGGTTGCTCGCGCATCTGCTGCTCCTCACGCCGATGATGGAATCCGGAAACCGCCTGTTCGGCGGCGCGCTGCTGATCGTGGCCGGGAGCTACCAATTGACGCCGTTCAAACGCACCTGCCTCGAATCCTGCCGGTCGCCCGCCGCCTTCCTCGCCAGTCACTGGCAACGCGGTGTCGCCGGCGGTTTCCGGCTGGGTGTGGCCCACGGCCTCTTCTGCCTCGGGTGTTGCTGGGCGTTGATGCTCCTGCTTTTCGTCGGCGGCGTGATGAATCTCTGGTGGATCGCCGCGCTCACGGTTTTCGTTTTGCTCGAGAAGGTCGCGCCGCTTGGGGCGCAGGGCGGGCGCCTGTCCGGCCTGCTGCTCCTGGCGTTGGGCTTGGCCAGCGTCGCGCGTGAGTTCCTGCCCTCGGCGCCGTGACACGCCCAACAGCCGCTTCACCCGGAGTTTGGCCAGTCAACGCCAGTGCAAAATGACTTTGCCCGATTGGCCGGAAAGCATCGCGGCGAAGCCTTGCTCAAACTCGGTGTAATGGAAGCGGTGGGTGATCACCGGTTTGATGTCCAGGCCGCTCTCCAGCATCACCGTCATCTTGTACCAAGTCTCGTACATCTCGCGGCCGTAAATGCCTTTGATCGTCAGCATGTTGAAGACGACTTTGTTCCAGTCGATCGCCATCTCCGCGGGCGGAATGCCCAGCATGGCGATTTTGGCGCCGTGGGCCATGCTGTCGATCAGGTCGCGGAACGCCGCCGGATTGCCGGACATTTCCAACCCAACATCGAACCCTTCCTTCATGCCCAGTTGCTTCTGAACTTCCGCGAGCGAACCGCGCCGCACGTTGTGCGCCACGGTGGCGCCCATGCGTTTCGCCAAGTCGAGGCGATATTCGTTCAGATCGGTGACCACGACGAAGCGCGCGCCGGCGTGTTTCGCGACTGCCGCCGCCATGATGCCGATCGGTCCGGCGCCGGTGACGAGCACGTCCTCGCCGAGGGTCGGAAACGAGAGCGCGGTGTGCACCGCGTTGCCGAACGGGTCGAAGATGGCCGCCACGTCGAGGTCGATGCCCGGCTGGTGATGCCAGACGTTCGTCATCGGCACGGAGATGTATTCCGCGAACGCGCCGGGCCGGTTCACGCCGATGCCCTGGGTGTCCTTGCAAAGATGCCGCCGGCCCGCGAGGCAGTTCCGGCAGCGCCCGCAAACGACGTGACCCTCCGCGCTCACGATGTCGCCGGGAAAGAAGTCTTTGACGTTCGATCCCACCTCGACCACCTCGCCGACGAATTCGTGGCCAACCACCATCGGCACGGGAATGGTCTTCTGCGCCCAGGCGTCCCATTTGTAAATGTGGACGTCCGTGCCGCAAATGCCGGTGCGATTCACGCGGATGAGGACATCGTTGATGCCGGTTTGCGGTTCGGGCACGTCTTCGAGCCAGAGACCCGGCGCGGATTCACGTTTGACCAGAGCTTTCATCGGTTCGAGCCATCGGTGGCGTTCATTCGTTGCGTTGGCCGTCACGCTTGCCAGAGGCGGGCCGTTGAACCATCCTTCCGGCATACCGGACGGCGTTGCCCGAAATAATGGACACCGCCTTCCGGCATGCAAGACAATTTTCCGGTATATCGAACAATGCGCGCACCCCCACGCAAAGCCGCCCGCCCGCGGGACGCGGTGGCCGCGGCCGAGGTCGCGGACGGCCTGAACCGGCACCTCGGCGCGCGCGTGAAGGCGCTGCGCGCCGAGCGCGACTGGTCGCTCGAGGCGCTGGCCCAGGCCAGCGGCGTGAGCCGGTCCATGTTGAGCGAGATCGAGCGGGAGCAGGCCAACCCGACCCTGGCGGTGACGCTGCGGATCGCCCGCGCGTTCGGGCTGTCGCTGGGCGAACTCATCGAGGCGCCGGGCGCGACGCCGGCGGTCACGGTCATCCGCGCCGGCGACCGCGCCTATCTGTACCGGTCGGACCAAGACGTGGAGATTCGCACGCTTTCGCCGCTCAACCTCGAGAAGGACGTTGAACTCTACCAAGTCGAACTCCGCCCCGGCGGCGCGCTCCGCAGTGCGCCGCACTTCGAGGGCACGCGCGAGTTTCTCAGCGTGCAAAAGGGACAGGTGCGCGTGGAGTCCGCCGGCGATGTCGAGTTGCTGAGCGCCGGCGATTCCGCGACCTATCGTGCCGATGTGCCTCACGCCATCGTCAACGCCGGCAAGGCGCAGGCGGTGGTGTTCCTGGTCGTGATCTACCGGTGAAATTCGCAAATCGCGGAGTCCAAATCGCGGAGTCCGCGCGGCCCTGCGGTCTGCATTGCCAACTCGGCACACTTACCCGGTTCACCGGCCCGTATTTCAGCGCCCGCGTCGCCAGAGGGCAAAGCCCAGCAACCCCAAGCCGTTGGCCAGCGCCCAGGCGACCGGCTCCGGGACGGGCACGACGTCGATGCTGAGTGCCCACGAGTCCAGCCGGGCCTGGCCGCCCGCCTCCAGGTCGGCCACGAACAACGTCCATTGCCCGCTCGCTTCCAGGCCGAAAAAGTCGGTCAAGGCGGTGGTGCGGGTCGCTGGATCGTCAGTGACCACGGCCGGATCGGCGGTTCGCCCGTCGGTGGACCACGTGCCCGTCAAGGCGCCGGCGAGCGCCCCGCCCAGCGTCGTGCGGTAACTGTGGATGTCCGGTGCGGCCACGGTGTCGGAAAACGTCAGCGCGAGGCCGTTGTCGCTGTAACCCCAGGGGTTGGCCGCGGTCTTGCCCGGGCGGTTGAGCAACACGGTGAACCCGCTGCCGTGCTGGAGCGTGGCGTACAGGTCACCGTTGTAAGCGCCGCCAGTCCCCACGCCACTGATCGTCAACGACAGCGTGAGGCCGGTGATTTGTCCCGAAATCTGGGACGAAAGCAGCGTCTGTCCGTTGACCAGTCCCGACCCCTTGCCGTCCGGGATCAACGTGTTGAGACCGTCGAAGGTAAACACCGCGCCCTGCGCCGCGAAGGCCGGGCCGATGAACGAGAGCAGCAGAACGACAGGTTTTTTCATGGCGTTGATGTGTGTGAGTCGCCGGTTACGGGCTGGTGAGGTCCACGGCGCGGTAGAACGCGGCGCCCGCCGGCGGAGCCGCATCGGTGAATTCAAACCGGCCGTAGGCATCCGCGGTCACCGTCGGCGCCAGCGCCGCCCAGTCGGGCGGGTTGAGGGTGGTGGCCCGTTGGATGGCGTAGGCGCGGTTCGGGATGCCGAGATAACGCAGCACCACCTTGCCGTCCTGGAGGACTGGCGGTTGCAGGATGTTGAGACTCTCGCCGCCGGTATCCGCAGCCACCTGCACCGTGACCGTGCCGGTGGTCTGGCCGCCGTGGTTATCGGCAAGCGTGTAAGTGAACGAATCGGTGTCGTTCATGTCCGCGGCCGGCACGTAAAACACCCAGCCGTCGCTCAAGCTCACCGCGGCGCCCTTCGCCGAAGCGGGTGACACGCCCGTGATGGAGATCGGATCGAACTCCGGATCGGAGTCGTTAGCGATGAGTTCGCTCAACGACACCTTGACACTGCGGCCGAAGGGACGGTTCACGGTGTCGAGCCCCGCCACGGGCGGATGGTTCACGGCGTTGACCGTGAGCCGGAACGTGCGGCTGGCCGTGTTCACGCCGTCGCTCACCGTCAGGGTCACGTCGGCAAAGCCCGACCGCAGCGGTTCCGGCGTGATCAGGAGCGTGCGGTTCGCCCCGGCGCCTTGCACCACCACCTGCGAAGCCAGGAGCAGCGTGAGGTTGGAGGAGTCGGTCTTGAACGTGAGTAGGCTCAAGTCCGTATCGGGATCGCCGACGGTGAAGGGCACCGCGATCGGGATGTCCTCATCCGTGGTCTGCGGCAGAATCTCGGACAGCGTCGGCGCCGAGCTGGTCACGGCCACGGTGGTTATGGCGTCCGGCAGGCTGTGCGGCGCTTCCTGATTGCCGACCAGGTCGGTGGCGCGGCTGTAGAAGCTGTAGGTCTTGTTCAACTCGCCGGTGAACTGGCTGCCCAGCAACTTGGTGTGGGTCAGCCACGGCGTGGTCAGTCCGCCGTCCGTGGAGACGAACACGTCGAAATAGGCCACGCCGGAGCCGTCCACGTTGTCCGTGCCTTGCCAACTCACCGGGAAGGACGCCGGGCTGCTGGCCACCAACGGCTGCACCGCACTCGTGGGCGCCTGCGTGTCGGCGGCCGGCAGCGGCTCATAATGCAGTGTGTAGCTGCCGGTGCTCGCATAGTCCACCAAGTGCAGGAGGTTCTCCCGTTTCGGCCGCTTGCCGAGGCCCACGAACGTGCGGTCGGTGGTCCAGACGTTCACGCCCACCGGGATGGAGGCGCCGTCCGAACGCTCGACCGCGGTGAGGACGTACTGCCCGTCCGCGGGATCCGGCACGCGCAGGTAGCCCCATTCCACGGGCATGGCCGCGGTGAGAGTCACCGTGAGGTTCGCCGGCGACAACGTGCCGCCGACGATCGCCTGATCGACCCGCTCGACCGGATTCGTCTCCCCGTTGCTTTGGTACAGCGTATCGCCCAGATCGAGCGGATCGGGCACTTCGTTCACGAAGAAGTCGGGCTTGCCGTCGTCGAACGCGCCGCCCGCCTGTACGATGTGAATCAACTCGTGAATGCTGAGGTCTTCGATCAGCGACAACCGCGGGTTACCCAAACCGTCCACGTGCTCGAAGGTGGCCTTGTAGTCGGTGAACAGGCCTTGCAGCGTGGAGGTCATCAGCCAGCGCCCAATCACGCTCTCGCCCGGCAGCACGTCGCCGAAGTTCACCGTCAGCGATGGCGTGATGTTCTGGCCGGCGACTTCGGTGCCGACGATCTTGAAGTCGATCAGCAGGCCCTTCTCGTTTTCCACGATCTGCGGTTGCGCCGAGGTGATGTGGAAGTCTTTGGCGATGCCCTTGCCGCGGTTCTCCACCATCACCGCCAGGCTGAACGGAATGCTCGGCTCCACTTCGTCGGTGAACGGATCGTCGCTGAACACGTCGCGCTGGTGGAAATACTTGATCCACAGCCGCGGCGTGGGCAGCACCGTGATGCTCACCGGCGCGAGCGGGATGTGCACCTGCGTGCCGCTCAACTCGTAACTGAATTCGCCAGCGATGAAATACTGCAACGGCGCGTCCGGCGCCGCGTCCACCGTCGGCACGATGAGGAACTGGGCGGAGCCGGTGGTGCCGGCGGAGACCCGGCCCGTGCCGTCCACGGCCGTCAGCCCGCTCAACGTGGGCGGGTGGATGCCGAACATGGCGTTGGCGTCGCGGCCTTGGCTGTCCACGGCGTACACCTTCACCTCGATGTTCTGCAAATCCGCGGCGTCCTGGTTGTCGATCTCCAGCGTGGCGCGGAAGGCGTCGCGGGTGATGACGGCTTCCTGTTCGAGCCGGAGTTTGACCCGGGCGCAAACGCCGCCGCCGCCGCCTTCCTCGTTCTGCTTGCGGACGGTTTCGACGATGGCCGCGATCGGATCGTTGAAACCGGCGGCTTGGGCCTTCTGCGTTTCCTGCGCCGCCGTTACCAACTTCAGGCGCAGGGCATCGGCATCGATGAAGTCGGTGCTTTCGCCGGGCGGCACGTCCGCCACCGTGCGGATGCCGCGGGCGTAGTAGTCCAGGCTGCGATTCCAGCGGGCGATCACACGCAACACTTCGGCCGGCGGCACGCCGGGCGGCTGGATGCCGCTCGTGAGGTCAGCTTGTTCCGCGTCGGTGATGGTGCGCTCGCCATCCGAAGTGGGCGAAACGGCCATCTGGAAGCGCTTGAACCATTCGCCGGTGTCCGGCCCGGCCGAGGCATTTAGCCAGACACTGTTGCCGGCGCCGGTGATTTCGCTGAACACATCCAGCATCGCCTCCACGCCCGGCTTGAAGGCCTCCAACGGATCGGCGGACGCGGCCAGGGAAATGCCGCGCGGCCGGTGGAGTTGCTTGTAAAGCAGGTACTCGTCGGAGGCCAGGGCGACGGCGGACGCCGGTTGGATGAAGCACCGCGCGATCGCGTAAATGCAGGCCGGCAGGCCCGCGCCCGGCACCAGACAACCCACGGCGCCCACGCCGCAGTCGGCGATATCCAGTGCGGACACCCCGTCGGCGAGACCCATGCCGCAACCAACGCCGCTGAAGAAGCAACCGACCGGGCCGGGGATGCAGCCCAGGCCAGCGAGAACCAGACACTTCGGGTCGCAGACGATCTTCACGGCCACGGACGGTCCGCTGATTCCGCCGCCGCCACCACCACCGCCGCCACCGCCGCCACCGCCACCGCCGCCACCACCGCCGAAGCTCCAGCCTTGGCCCGGACCAACGGGCGGCCCGCCGCCGCAACCGCTGTTTGCGTTCGGCATCGAGATCGTGGCGGAGAACGACAAACTGAATTCACCGCACTGCAATCCCCACTCCGCGGTGGCCGAGGTCTGGCACGGGCCGTCGTCCGCGAGTTTGGCGCCGCTGCGCCGGTCCATCAGCACCAGACCGCGGTTGATCTTCTTGATCGTCAGCGGAATGGTCATCGTGCTCATCGCCGGCACGACGCCGACTTCCGAAATCAGCGGCGTGAATTCCCACAACGGATGCGTCGGGAAGTTGAGCTTGAAGTCCTGCGCCGCGATCAAGCCGTGGTTGGAAATCTTGAGGTCCACCTGCGTTTCCATCGCGGTGATGGCGCCCAGGTCGATCACCGCCGGTTCCACCGTGATGACCGGCTTCGGCACCGCGGTTTCGAACTCGGTTTCGATCGTGATCTTGTAGTGGTCCTCGATTTCGACGGGCTCCACCTTCCAGGTGTACGTCACCGATTGTCGCGAGATGAAGGTGGTCAGCTCGTTCACCTTGTCGGGTTCGACGAAAAATGCGTTCTGGTAGTTCGTGTGTTTGGGCGCCGTGACTTCGACGTTGTAA